>NZ_CEYNZH010000012.1:0-106751 GCF_982874595.1 Oceanospirillum sp.
CCGCTTCAGTCGAAGCGGGGTTTTTTTATGCCCGGAAGAAAAGGACGGGGAGAAATTAGTGTGCACCGGAAGGTCTGGAGCAGAGCTATCAGGTAGAATGGAGATGATTGCGGTACTCGGATGCGGGTTGAGCGGCAAGCCGACATAGTAAGCAGAGTTTGTTCAGAGGGAAGCGTGTGGATAATTCAGCATTAATCAATTTTTTTGCAGATGGTGAGTGGCACAGTGGTGTTGAGCTTGCTGAACTGCTTGGGGTGAGTCGAGCCGCCATCTGGAAGCGTCTTCAGAAGCTGGAAGCCTTGGGCCTGCGGATTGAAAGAGAGCAGAGCAAAGGTTATCGCTTAGGTTATGGCTTTAGTCCGCTGGATGAATCAGAGCTCAGCGAGTCAGGTTTTGACATCCGGGTAAATTCGATTACCGGCAGTACAAACAGTGATGCTCAGGCGGCCGTTGTAGAAAAAAACAGCGGTTGGCCGGAAAACTTTTCGGTTGTGCTTGCCGAGCAGCAAACAGCAGGGCGGGGGCGTCGTGGAAAATCCTGGATGAGCCCCTATGGCGCGAATCTGTATATGTCATGCGCCGCTGCACTTCCTGTTGGAGCTGCATCTCTTGAGACTTTGAGTCTTGAGGTCGGGCTAGGCCTGGCAAAGGTGCTTGAGCGCTGTGGATTACCTGATGTGAAAGTCAAATGGCCGAACGATATCTATGTCCAGGGTAAAAAGATTGCAGGCATCCTTATTGAGGTTGACGGTGATCTCTCGAGTCATTGCAATGTGGTGATTGGCACAGGCATCAACTTTATTAAAAACAGTCTGGCAGACGATGAGATTAATCAGGCATATACTGCCGTTGATCAGTATGCCGATGTCAGGCGTGAGGTGATTGCCTCGCAGCTCTCGGTCCACATCTACAACTGTCTAAACAATATTGTTTTGGGGGATTCAGTCGCAGCGCTTGAGTGCTGGGGAGAGTACGACTTTCTCAGAGATAAACCGGTCACTCTGCTCTTGGGCAGTAATGAGATTGAAGGCGTGGCTCTGGGGCTCGATGATCGTGGTAATATCCAAATAAAACTCAGTGACGGCACGGTAAAGAGTTTTGCTGGTGGGGAAGTCAGTGTCAGAGCAAAATAGAACCCTCTTAGTCGATGTGGGCAATACCCGGATAAAGTATCTCGCCGACTCTGTGGATGACAGTATCAGAGCTGTCGAAAGCTTTGAGTCTATCCCTATGGATCAGGTAGCCGAGATAAAGGTTGCAACGGTATCCAGAAAGGATGAGATCGCACGCTGGTCGACCTCTGTAGGCCACCCTGTACGCATTGCTAGGGTGATCAGGCAGCACAGGGGCTTAACGGTGGCTTATGAAGATGAGCAAAGGTTGGGGGTGGATCGCTGGTTAGCAATGTTGGCTCTGTGGGAAGAGAGACAGTCTGGCTTCTGTGTTGTGGATCTGGGTACAGCTATAACCGTTGATTATGTCTCCCATGAAGGCCTGCATCAGGGTGGGTATATCATTCCGGGCTTTGGATTGATGAAGCAGGCGCTGGGTGTTCGTACGGATCAGGTAGGCTTCGGGGGTAATTCAGAAAATATTGAACCGGGACTAAAGACAGAAGATTGTGTCGATCATGGCATAAACCGCATGGTGCTTTCCCTGCTGAATAATATTGAACAAGAGTTGCAAGGGGAAATACCGCTGGTATTAACGGGTGGTGATGCGGAGAGAAGCAGTCGTTTTATTTCAAAGGGCAATCTGATTATTGACGAAACCCTTGTGCTACGCGGCCTGCGCTACTGCTTTGAATAAAAAAGGAAAAAAAGTTAAAAAAAGGTTTGCCAGAGGGTAATGGGGTTGGTATAGTACGCCCCGTTGCCGCAAGAGGCACAAGCGAAAAACCTGATAACTGTTTGGGTTGTCAATAAGGTTTAAGCTCGGAGGGGTTCCCGAGTGGCCAAAGGGAGCAGACTGTAAATCTGCCGGTTCGCCTTCGAAGGTTCGAATCCTTCCCCCTCCACCATTTTTCTTGCGGGCATAGTTTAGTGGTAGAACCTCAGCCTTCCAAGCTGATGATGCGGGTTCGATTCCCGCTGCCCGCTCCAAGGCTCATGTAGCTCAGTCGGTAGAGCACTTCCTTGGTAAGGAAGAGGTCACCGGTTCAAATCCGGTCATGAGCTCCAGTTCTAAAAAGCAGACGGTTTATCCGTCTGTTTTTTTCTGTGTAGCTTTTAGCATTTCGGCTTGCAAGTCGATTTGCTCAAGAGTAGAATGCTCGGGCTGTTTTTTTGGCTCAGCGAGCAAGTGTTAGGCCAGTAGTTCAATTGGTAGAGCACCGGTTTCCAAAACCGGCTGTTGGGGGTTCGAGTCCCTCCTGGCCTGCCAGTATCTCCCCGTCTGGTATATCCTTCTCGGCAGCCGCCGAAATCTGAGGAGTTCATCATGAAAAGCAACGCGGAAGCCCAGTCATCTAATTTTGATGGTGTGAAATGGGGTTTGGTTGTTCTGCTTGTCTCTGTTGCAGTGGCGGGAAATCTTTATTTTAAAGAGTATTCGCCCTTATATCGTGTACTTGGTGTCCTGGTTGTTGCTGCAATCGCTGGTTTTGTCGCCCTTAAGACAGACAAGGGGCGCCGTTTTGTCGATATGGCAGCGGAGTCTCGTGCAGAGATTCGCAAAGTTGTTTGGCCTAGTCGTCAGGAAACAACTCAGACAACCTTGATTGTTCTGGCTGCAGTTCTGTTTATGGGGCTGGTGCTTTGGGGGGTTGATACCCTTCTTGGCTGGTTGGTCTCTATGGTAGTTAATTAATCGAGGAATAGACATGTCGAAGCGTTGGTATGTGGTACATGCCTATTCAGGTTACGAGAAGCATGTAATGCGCTCTCTGCAGGAGCGGGTCAAGCTTCATGGTGTTGAAGATCTGTTTGGTGAGATTCTTGTGCCGACAGAAGAAGTCGTTGAGATGCGTGACGGCAAGAAGCGTAAGAGTGAGCGTAAGTTCTATCCAGGTTATGTTCTGGTGCAGATGGAAATGAATGACTCTGCATGGCACCTGGTAAAAGAGACGCCTCGAGTTCTGGGCTTTATTGGCGGCACCGCTGAGCGTCCTGCACCGATTACTGAACGAGAGGCAGACGCGATTCTTCAGCGAGTTGCCGATCGTACCGACAAGCCGCGTCCTAAGACGTTGTTTGAACCCGGTGAGGTGGTTCGTGTTATTGACGGTCCATTTGCGGACTTCAATGGTGTTGTCGAAGAAGTGAATTATGAGAAGAGTAAGCTACAGGTTTCTGTGCTTATCTTCGGTCGTTCTACGCCGGTCGAGCTTGAGTTCGGTCAGGTAGAAAAAGACTAAGTGATTTCAGGTGCTAAGCACCATAACGGGAAGCCGTAAGGCGTTATACCCATACAGGAGAGTAAAATGGCTAAGAAAGTTGAAGCCTATATTAAGCTGCAGGTAGGTGCAGGTAAAGCAAATCCAAGTCCACCAGTTGGTCCTGCTCTGGGTCAACACGGTGTTAACATCATGGAGTTCTGTAAAGCGTTCAACGCTGCTACTCAAGAAGTAGAAGCGGGTCTGCCGATTCCTGTTGTTATTACTGTATATGCTGACCGCAGCTTTACTTTTGTAACCAAGACGCCTCCAGCTGCAGTATTGCTGCTGAAAGCCGCTGGTCTGAAGAGCGGTAGTCCACGTCCTAACACTCAGAAAGTTGGTACTGTGACTCGCGCTCAGCTTGAAGAGATCGCTACCACTAAACAGCCTGACCTGACTGCAGCTGATATGGATGCAGCAGTTCGTACAATCGCTGGTACTGCCCGTAGTATGGGCCTGAACGTGGAGGGTCTGTAAGATGGCTAAGTTAACTAAGCGCGCTAAGCTGATCCGTGAAAAGATTGATGCTGAGAAAGCCTATACAGTTGCTGAAGCTGTAGACCTGCTGGCTGAGCTTTCAACTGTTAAGTTTAAAGAGTCCGTAGAAGTAGCGGTTAACCTGGGTGTTGATCCACGTAAATCTGACCAGGTTGTACGTAGCGCAACGGTTATGCCTAATGGTACCGGTAAAGATGTTCGCGTTGCTGTGTTTACGCAGGGTGCTAACGTTGAAGCTGCTAAAGAAGCTGGTGCGGACGTAGTAGGTATGGACGAACTGGCTGCTGAAATGAAAGGCGGTGATCTGAACTATGACGTTGTTATTGCTTCTCCTGATGCGATGCGCGTTGTGGGTCAGCTGGGTCAGATCCTGGGTCCTCGTGGTCTGATGCCAAACCCTAAAGTTGGTACTGTAACTCCTGATGTGGCTAATGCGGTTAAAAACGCTAAGTCTGGTCAGGTTCGCTACCGTACTGACAAGAATGGTATTATCCATGCTGGTATTGGTAAGGTTGATTTCACTGCCGATGCTATCAAAGGTAACCTGGAAGCGCTGGTTTCTGATCTGAAGAAACTGAAGCCGTCTTCTTCTAAAGGTGTTTACCTGAAGAAAATTACTCTGTCTTCAACCATGGGTCCTGGTCTGACAATCGATATGTCTGATCTGGCGGTTTAAGATAGAAACTGAACTTTGCGGGGCTTCGGTGCCGGGCTGTTATTGGCCTGGTGCAGGAGTTTCGTCAAAGACCGCAGGAGCTTAGGCTTAATTTTAGATTTCGATCTGAGTCCTGCGCAGATGGAATGGCCCGCCAGATTTTCTGGTGCCCAACCATCGTTACTTCCCTGAAAAGGGGTGGTGGTAATTAAACTCTTATTGAGTTTTAAGCTTAGGAGCAAACAAAGTGGCACTACGTCTCGAAGACAAAAAAGCAATTGTTGCTGAAGTCAACGAAGCTGCCAATTCTGCTCTTTCTGTAGTAGTAGCCGATTCTCGTGGCGTTACTGTGGGTGCTATGACAGCCCTGCGTAAAGAAGCTCGTGAGTCTGGTGTACAGCTGCGTGTTGTTCGTAACACGCTGGCTCGCCTAGCTGTTGAAGGTACTTCTTTTGAGTGCCTGAAAGAGAGCTTCGTAGGCCCAACCCTGATCGCTTTCTCTATGGAGCATCCAGGTGCGGCAGCGCGTCTTCTTAAAGATTTCTCTAAAGAAGAAGAAGCGTTCGAAGTTAAAGCTCTGGCGTACGAAGGAGAGCTGATCGCAGCTGCGGATATTGACCGTTTGGCAAAACTGCCGACTTACGACGAAGCTATTGCAAGCCTGATGATGACTATGAAAGAAGCATCTGCTGGCAAACTGGCTCGTACTCTGGCAGCTATTCGCGATCAGAAGGAAGAAGAAGCCGCTTAATTGTGTTTCTTGTTCTATCGATAAAGAATTTTGGTTTTAACGAGCGACAATTGCTCTACAACGTTGGGAAGCTAAGATAATGGCTCTGACTAAAGAAGATATCATCAATGCAGTTGCAGAAATGTCCGTAATGGACGTTGTTGAACTGATTGAAGCAATGGAAGAAAAATTCGGTGTATCTGCTGCTGCTGCAGTGGTTGCTGGTGGTGCTGCTGGTGGCGAAGCTGCTGCGGCTGAGCAGACTGAATTTGATGTTGTTCTGGCTGGTGCTGGCGACAAGAAAGTAAACGTAATTAAAGCAGTACGTGCAATCACTGGTCTGGGTCTGAAAGAAGCTAAGGCTATGGTTGACGGTGCTCCTGCTGTTGTTAAAGAAGGCGTTTCTAAAGAAGACGCTGAAGCAGCTAAATCCGAGCTGGAAGCTGCTGGTGCAACTGTAGAGCTGAAGTAATAAGCTTTGCAGTACAGCAGACGCTGCTGAAAATTGCAGTGGGCTGGTGGCGATTCGCCGCCGGCCTTTTTCTGTTCATAATATCCTTGACTGCTTTTAAAAACGTTACTGCTTAATCAGCGGTGTGAAGACTTATCGACATTGGTCAACGGGAATTTGTAGATCCTTGTCGTGGCCTGATCAGATGAACAAGCTGGGGAATACTGATGGCTTACTCATATACTGAGAAAAAACGTATCCGCAAGGATTTCGGTAAACTACCCCATGTCATGGATGTGCCGTATTTGCTGGCCATCCAGCTGGACTCCTATCGATCCTTCCTGCAAGAAGATAAAACTATAGAACAGCGGGAGGATTTAGGCCTTCACGCTGCGTTTAAATCGGTATTCCCAATCGAAAGCTATTCCGGTAACGCATCTCTGGAATATGTTAGCTATCGTCTGGGCGCTCCGGTTTTTGATGTAAAAGAGTGTCAACTGCGTGGTGTTACTTACGCAGCACCTCTGCGCGTAAAAGTGCGTCTTGTCATTTATGACAAAGAGTCATCAAACAAGGCAATCAAGGATATTAAAGAACAAGAAGTCTACATGGGCGAAATGCCTCTGATGACTGAGAACGGTACCTTTGTTATCAATGGTACTGAGCGTGTAATCGTATCTCAGCTTCACCGTTCTCCGGGTGTATTCTTCGATCACGATAAAGGTAAGACACACTCATCCGGTAAGCTGTTGTACTCAGCCCGTGTGATTCCTTACCGTGGTTCTTGGCTGGACTTCGAATTCGATCCTAAAGACAGCGTCTTTGTGCGTATCGACCGTCGTCGTAAGCTGCCTGCATCCGTATTGCTACGTGCCCTGAATTACACCTCAGAGCAGATGTTGGACATGTTCTTTGACACCAACAAGTTCTTCTTTGAACGTGATGGTTTGTATATGGAGCTGGTGCCAAGTCGTCTACGCGGTGAAACTGCATCTTTCGATATTTGCGATAATGACGGTAACGTTATCGTTGAGAAAGATCGCCGTATCACGCCTCGTCATATCCGTCAGATCGAAAAAGCTGGTCTGGACAAGCTGAAAGTACCTGTTGAGTACACCTTCGGCCGTGTGATCGCGAAAGATATGATTGACGAGAAGACCGGTGAGCTGATCTGCGAATGTAACTCTGAGATCAACAACGAGATTCTTGAGAAACTGGCACAGGCCGGCTGCAAGGTTATTGAAACCCTGTACACCAATGATCTGGACTGTGGTCCATTCATTTCCGATACCCTGCGTATCGATAGCACCCGTAACCAGCTTGAAGCTCTGGTAGAAATCTACCGTATGATGCGCCCTGGTGAGCCACCAACCAAAGAATCTGCCGAAGCGCTGTTTGAGAACCTGTTCTTCAGCGAAGATCGCTACGATCTGTCCGCTGTTGGCCGCATGAAGTTCAATCGTCGTCTGGGTCGTTCCGAAGACACAGGTTCCGGCGTACTGAGCCACGATGACATCATTGATGTGCTGCGTGAGCTGATCAACATCCGTAACGGTAAAGGTGAAGTCGATGATATCGATCACCTGGGTAACCGTCGTATCCGTTCCGTTGGTGAAATGGCTGAAAACCAGTTCCGTGTTGGTCTGGTTCGTGTTGAGCGTGCGGTTAAAGAACGTCTGTCTCTGGCAGAAAGCGAAGGCCTGATGCCTCAGGACCTGATCAACGCTAAGCCGGTTGCTGCAGCAATCAAAGAATTCTTTGGTTCTTCTCAGCTGTCCCAGTTTATGGATCAGAACAACCCGCTGTCAGAGGTAACTCACAAGCGTCGTGTTTCTGCATTGGGCCCTGGTGGTCTGACCCGTGAACGAGCTGGCTTTGAAGTACGTGACGTACACCCAACTCACTACGGTCGTGTATGTCCGATTGAGACCCCTGAAGGTCCGAACATTGGTCTGATTAACTCGCTGGCAACCTATGCCCGTACCAACGACTACGGTTTCCTGGAAACGCCATACCGTAAAGTTGTTGATGGCATGGTAACGGACGAGATGGCTTACCTGTCTGCGATCGAAGAAAGCCAGTACATCATTGCACAGGCTTCTGCGACCATTAAAGACGGCCAGCTGGTTGATGAGCTGGTACAGGTACGTCACAAAGGTGAAACCACCTTTATGACGCCGGATCAGGTAACCCTGATGGATGTATCTCCACGTCAGGTTGTATCCGTAGCAGCGGCACTGATTCCGTTCTTGGAACACGATGATGCTAACCGCGCACTGATGGGGTCGAACATGCAGCGTCAGGCTGTACCGACTCTGCGTGCTGATAAGCCGCTGGTAGGTACCGGCATGGAGCGTTTCGTAGCCCGTGACTCCGGTGTATGTGCTGTAGCCCGTCGTGGTGGTGTGATCGACTCGGTTGATGCAAGCCGTGTTGTTATCCGTGTTAACGATGAAGAGACGGAAATGGGTGAAGCGGGTGTAGATATCTACAATCTGACTAAGTACACCCGTTCTAACCAGAATACCTGTATCAACCAGCGTGCCATCGTACGTCCTGGTGATGTGGTTGCCCGTGGTGATATTCTGGCGGATGGCCCTTCTGTTGACCTGGGTGATCTGGCTCTGGGTCAGAACATGCGCATCGCGTTTATGCCTTGGAACGGTTACAACTTTGAGGATTCCATCCTTGTTTCTGAGCGTGTTGTTCAGGAAGACCGTTTCACTACGATCCACATTCAGGAACTGACCTGTGTATCCCGTGATACCAAGCTGGGCCCTGAAGAGATCACGTCTGATATCCCGAACGTGGGCGAAAGCGCACTGGGCAAATTGGACGAGTCCGGTATTGTTTACATCGGTGCTGAAGTAGGCCCAGGCGACATTCTGGTTGGTAAAGTAACGCCTAAAGGTGAAACCCAGCTGACGCCGGAAGAGAAACTGCTGCGTGCAATCTTCGGTGAGAAAGCCTCTGACGTTAAAGATACCTCTCTGCGCGTATCGACCGGTACCAAGGGTACGGTAATTGACGTGCAGGTATTCACCCGTGACGGCGTTGAGAAAGATGCCCGTGCGCGATCTATCGAGCAGTCTCAGCTGGACGAAGTCCGTAAAGACCTGCAGGAAGAGTACCGTATCGCTGAAGAAGCGACGTTTGAGCGTTTAGGGCGTCAGCTGGAAGGCCAGGATGTACTGAGTGGTCCTAAGCTGGTGAAAGGCGACAAGCTGAGCAGTGATTATTTGGCTGAGTTGCCACGTAAAGACTGGTTCAAGCTGTCGCTGGCCGATGATTCTCTGAACGAAGTGCTGCAACAGGCTGATGAGCAGCTGCAGCAGCGTCGTAAAGAGATGGATGAGAAGTTTGAAGACAAGAAGAAGAAACTGCAGCAGGGTGATGATCTTGCTCCTGGCGTTCTGAAGATTGTTAAGGTTTATGTTGCCATCAAACGTCGCATTCAGCCGGGTGATAAAATGGCCGGTCGTCACGGTAACAAGGGTGTAATCTCTGCGATTATGCCGATTGAAGATATGCCATACGATGCCAAAGGTGAACCGGTAGACATCGTTCTGAACCCACTGGGTGTACCATCCCGTATGAACGTGGGGCAGATTCTGGAAACTCACCTGGGTATGGCAGCGAAAGGTCTTGGCGACAAGATCAATGAAATGCTGCTGGAACAGCGTGATAACCAGGTTCAGGAAATTCGTGAATTCCTGGATAAGGTTTACAACCAGGTGGGTAACCACAAGGAAGATATCGAGAGCCTGACAGATGACGAAGTTATCGCTCTGGCCCAGAACCTTCGGAAGGGTGTTCCTATTGCAACACCTGTGTTCGATGGTGCACCTGAGCCTGAGATTAAAGAGCTTCTGCGTCTGGCAGACATTCCTGACAGTGGTCAGGTGTGGCTGCGTGATGGCCGTACCGGTGAGCAGTTTGACCGTCCTGTGACCGTAGGTTACATGTACATGCTGAAACTGAACCACTTGGTCGATGACAAAATGCACGCCCGTTCCACAGGTTCTTACAGCCTTGTAACGCAGCAGCCTCTGGGTGGTAAAGCTCAGTTCGGTGGTCAGCGTTTCGGTGAGATGGAAGTGTGGGCACTGGAAGCATACGGCGCGGCTTATACCCTTCAGGAGATGCTGACTGTTAAGTCGGATGACGTGAACGGTCGTACCAAGATGTATAAAAACATCGTTGATGGTGACCATCGCATGGAACCGGGTATGCCAGAATCCTTCAACGTATTGGTGAAGGAAATCCGTTCTCTGGGTATCGACATTGATCTGGAAAGCTAATCGCTTAACAGATTAAAGCAGATGAATTCCGATGCGGGCTGCGGCCCGCATCAGTAACTCCATTTGGAGCAGTTGCCGATGAAAGATCTAGTTAATGTGCTGAAAGCACAGGGACAAAGCGACGAATTCGACTCGATTAAAATCACTCTGGCATCGCCGGATATGATTCGCGCTTGGTCCTTTGGCGAAGTTAAAAAGCCAGAGACCATCAACTACCGTACCTTTAAGCCAGAACGTGATGGTCTGTTCTGTGCCAAAATTTTTGGTCCGGTAAAAGACTACGAGTGCCTGTGCGGTAAGTATAAGCGCATGAAGCACCGTGGCATTATTTGTGAAAAATGTGGTGTAGAGGTTACACAGGCAAAAGTACGCCGTGATCGTATGGGTCACATTGAACTGGCGTCACCTGTTGCACACATTTGGTTCCTGAAGTCCCTGCCGTCCCGTATCGGTCTGCTGCTGGATATGACCCTGCGTGATATCGAGCGTGTACTGTACTTCGAATCTTTCGTAGTGATTGATCCGGGTATGACGACTCTGGAACGTGGTCAGCTGCTGAACGATGAGCAGTACTACGAAGCACTGGAAGAATTTGGTGATGACTTCGACGCCCGTATGGGTGCTGAAGCGATTCAGGAGCTGATGAAAGACATCGAGCTCGAAGAAGAGATCAATCACCTGCGTGAAGAGATTCCGCAAACCAACAGTGAAACCAAAATTAAGAAACTGTCCAAGCGTCTGAAGCTGCTGGAAGCGTTCTTTAAGTCAGGCAACAAGCCTGAGTGGATGATCATGGAAGTACTGCCGGTACTGCCACCTGATCTGCGTCCACTGGTTCCTCTGGATGGTGGTCGTTTCGCGACATCAGACCTGAACGATCTGTACCGTCGTGTGATCAACCGTAACAACCGTCTGAAGCGTCTGCTGGATCTGAACGCTCCTGACATTATCGTACGTAACGAAAAACGTATGCTGCAGGAATCGGTTGATGCCCTGCTGGATAACGGTCGTCGTGGTCGTGCGATTACAGGCTCTAACAAGCGTCCTCTGAAATCTTTGGCCGATATGATCAAAGGTAAGCAGGGTCGTTTCCGTCAGAACCTTCTCGGTAAGCGTGTGGACTACTCTGGTCGTTCCGTAATTACCGTAGGTCCACAGCTGAAACTGCACCAGTGCGGTCTGCCGAAGAAAATGGCACTTGAGCTGTTCAAGCCGTTTATCTTTGCTCGTCTGGAAGCAAAAGGCATGGCGACAACCATCAAAGCTGCTAAGAAGATGGTTGAGCGTGAACTGCCTGAAGTATGGGATATTCTGGCTGAGGTTATCCGTGAACACCCGGTACTGCTGAACCGTGCACCAACACTGCACCGTCTGGGTATTCAGGCATTCGAACCTCTGCTGATTGAAGGTAAAGCGATTCAGCTGCACCCGCTGGTTTGTGCGGCATACAACGCCGACTTCGATGGTGACCAGATGGCGGTTCACCTGCCTCTGACCACCGAAGCACAGCTTGAAGCACGTGCGCTGATGATGTCGACCAACAACGTACTGTCTCCAGCGAACGGTGAGCCGATTATCGTTCCTTCTCAGGACGTTGTACTGGGTCTGTACTACATGACCCGTGACCGTATCAACGCGAAAGGCGAAGGTATGGTATTCAGCGGTGTTGACGAAGCTGAGCGTGCATTGGGTGCTGGTAAAGTGCACATGCAGGCTAAAGTTAAAGTTCGTATCACTGAATTCGTGTTGAGCGAAGAAGATGTGATGGAGGAAACCACCTCTATTCATGATACGACCGTCGGCCGCGCTATGCTGTATCGTGTTTTGCCAAAAGGTCTGCCGTTTACGCTGGTGAACCAGCCGATGACTAAAAAGGCTATTTCGCGACTGATTAACAACTCTTATCGTCGTGTTGGTCTGAAAGACACTGTTATCTTTGCGGATCAGCTGATGTACACCGGCTTCCGTCAGGCGACACTGTCTGGTGCCTCTATTGGTGTGAATGACTTCGTTATTCCTGAGGCAAAAGCACAGATTGTTGCTGCAGCAGAAGCAGAAGTTAAAGAGATTGAGCAGCAGTTCTCTTCCGGTCTGGTAACCCAGGGCGAGAAGTACAACAAAGTTATCGATATCTGGTCCAAAGCAAACGATAAAGTTGCTAAGGCGATGATGGAAGGTATCTCTAAAGAGACCGTTGTTAACCGTGATGGCGAAGAGGAAGAGCAGGACTCTTTCAACTCCGTATTCATGATGGCTGACTCGGGCGCTCGTGGTAGCGCGGCACAGATTCGTCAGCTGGCGGGTATGCGTGGTCTGATGGCTAAGCCGGATGGCTCCATCATTGAGACGCCAATTGTGGCGAACTTCCGTGAAGGTCTGAACGTACTTCAGTACTTCATCTCGACTCACGGTGCTCGTAAAGGTCTGGCGGATACCGCACTGAAAACAGCGAACTCCGGTTACCTGACCCGTCGCCTGGTTGATGTGGCACAGGATCTGGTTGTAACTGAGCATGACTGTGGCACCGAAAACGGTCTGACCATGCATCCTCTGATTGAGGGTGGTGACATCGTTGTTCCTCTGGCGCAGCGTGTACTGGGTCGTGTTGTTGCACAGGATGTTGTCAAGCATGACACAGGTGAGGTTCTGATACCTCGCGGTACTCTGCTGGATGAAGCCTGGTGTGACCGTCTGGATACCATGGGTATCGACGAAATTGTTGTACGTTCTGCGATCTCATGTGACACCCGTTATGGCGTGTGTTCCAGCTGTTACGGGCGTGATCTGGCTCGTGGTCATCTGGTTAACGTGGGTGAAGCTGTTGGTGTTATCGCGGCGCAGTCCATCGGTGAGCCGGGTACCCAGCTGACGATGCGTACGTTCCACATTGGTGGTGCGGCATCGCGTGCGTCTGCTATCGACAACGTACAGGTTAAGCACGGTGGTACTGTTCGCTTCCACAACATCAAGGTTGTAGAGCGTAAAGACGGTAAGCTGGTTGCTGTATCCCGTTCCGGTGCTCTGGCAGTAGCGGACGAGACGGGTCGTGAGCGTGAGTACTACAAGCTTCCATACGGTGCTGAAATCAGTGTTCGTGAAGGTGATGTGGTTGAATCCGGCCAGATTCTGGCTAAATGGGATCCGCACACGCACCCAATCGTTGTAGAGATGGCGGGTCGTGCTAAGTTTATCCAGATGGAAGACAGCATCACAATTACCCGTACTCAGGATGAACTGACCGGTCTGTCCTCTATTGAGGTGATCGATCCTTCTGCGCGTCCTGCGGCGGGTAAAGATCTGCGTCCAATGATTATGCTGTTGGATGAGGCTGGCAATGAACTGTCTATGCCTAACTCACAGACGCCTCTGCAATACCTGCTGCCAGGTAATGCGGTAGTTACCGTAGAAGACGGTAAAGAAGTTGGTGTTGGTGAGATTATTGCTCGTATTCCTCAGGAATCCAGTGGTAACAAAGATATTACCGGTGGTCTGCCACGAGTGGCCGACCTGTTCGAAGCACGTCGCCCGAAAGAGCCTGCACTGCTGGCTGAAGTTTCCGGTGTTGTGACCTTCGGTAAAGAAACAAAAGGTAAGCGCCGTATCCAGATTACTCAGGATAATGGTGAAACCTATGAAGTACTGATCCCTAAATGGCGCGTGATGAACGTGTTCGAAGGTGAGAAGGTTGAGCGTGGTGAAGTGATCTCTGATGGTCCATCTAATCCACACGACATTCTGCGCCTGCTGGGTGTTAGCAAGCTGGCTGAGTACATTACCAGCGAGGTGCAGGAAGTTTATCGTCTGCAGGGTGTAGGCATTAACGATAAGCACATCGAAGTAATTGCGCGTCAGATGCTGCGTAAAGCAGAGATCACTGAATCCGGTGATTCCAGCTTTATCCAAGGCGATCAGGTCGAGGTATCTCAGGTTCTGGAAGAAAACGAGATTCTGGGTAAAGCAGATAAATTCCCGGCTAAGTACGATCGAGTACTCCAGGGTATTACTAAAGCATCTCTGGCAACAGAGTCCTTTATCTCTGCGGCATCCTTCCAGGAAACAACACGTGTACTGACCGAAGCAGCCGTAACCGGTAAGCGCGATCAGCTGCGTGGCCTGAAAGAAAACGTTGTTGTGGGTCGTCTGATTCCGGCTGGAACCGGTTTGACCTATCACAGCAATCGTAAGCAGAAACTTCTGGATGCTGAAGCAGCGGTCTCTGGCCCGACGGCCAGTGAAGTTGAAGCAGCACTGAGTGAGATGCTGAATAGCGAAGAATAAAAATATTCTTTGTTATGAAGTGAGTGAAGGCCGGATGATGTCCGGCCTTGACTGTATGTAGGAGGCAACATACAATGCGCCTCCTTAAATTAGTATGGCGGTGGTATAACCTCTGTCTTTTTTTGTGTACAACGTGGAGTCTGCTTTCATGGCAACCATCAATCAGTTGGTACGCAAACCTCGTAAGCGTAAAGTTGAGAAGAGTGACGTACCTGCTCTTCAAAGCTGCCCGCAAAAACGCGGTGTATGTACTCGTGTATACACAACTACTCCTAAGAAGCCTAACTCAGCGCTTCGTAAAGTATGTCGTGTACGTTTGACTAACGGTTTTGAAGTTTCTTCATACATCGGCGGTGAAGGTCACAACCTTCAGGAGCACTCTGTTGTTCTGATCCGCGGTGGTCGTGTGAAGGATTTGCCTGGTGTTCGTTATCACACAGTTCGTGGTAGCTTGGATACTTCTGGTGTTCAAGATCGTAAACAGGGCCGTTCCAAGTACGGAACCAAGCGTCCTAAGTCTTAATAAATTAATCTCTGTCTGATAAGAGTAAGGCCGGAGTAAATTCCGGATTTACCTGAAGACCTGGAAGAGGGCTTATCAATGCCTAG
The DNA here is from genome assembly GCF_982874595.1 of Oceanospirillum sp. Classification (NCBI taxonomy): domain Bacteria; kingdom Pseudomonadati; phylum Pseudomonadota; class Gammaproteobacteria; order Oceanospirillales; family Oceanospirillaceae; genus Oceanospirillum; species Oceanospirillum sp. Next base: position 14,899 of record NZ_CEYNZH010000012.1, read on the forward strand.
ACGTCGCGTCGCCGCAAAGCGTGAAATTATCCCGGATCCTAAGTTCGGTAATGAGCGCCTGGCTAAGTTTATGAACCATGTAATGGTTAGCGGTAAAAAATCTGTTGCTGAAAAAATCGTTTACGGTGCTCTGGATAAAGTAGAAGAGCGCAGCAAAGAGCAGCCGCTGGATATGTTTGAAAAAGCACTTGAGTCAATCCAGCCTCTGGTGGAAGTAAAATCCCGCCGTGTGGGTGGTGCTACATATCAGGTTCCCGTTGAAGTACGTCCTTCCCGTCGTTTGGCTCTGGCCATGCGTTGGTTGGTAGATGCTGCACGTAGCCGTGGTGAAAAATCCATGGATCTGCGTCTTGCTGGTGAAATTCTTGATGCAGCCGAAGGTAAAGGCGCTGCAGTTAAGAAGCGTGAAGACGTTCACCGCATGGCAGAAGCGAACAAGGCGTTCTCGCACTACCGCTTCTAATATAACGGGAGATATGTCGTGGCACGTAAGACCCCAATTGACCGCTACCGTAACATCGGTATTTGTGCGCACGTTGATGCTGGTAAAACTACCACAACTGAACGTGTGCTCTTTTACACCGGCCTGTCTCACAAGATAGGCGAGGTGCACGATGGCGCGGCGACCATGGATTGGATGGAGCAAGAGCAGGAGCGTGGTATTACTATCACTTCTGCGGCTACCACCTGTTTCTGGTCAGGTATGGATCAACAGTTTGATCAACACAGAATTAACATTATTGACACACCTGGGCACGTAGACTTCACCATTGAAGTTGAACGTTCTCTGCGTGTTCTCGATGGTGCTGTGGTGGTTTTCTGTGGTTCCTCTGGTGTTGAGCCACAGTCTGAAACGGTTTGGCGTCAGGCGAACAAATACGAGGTTCCCCGTATCGTATTTGTAAACAAGATGGATCGTACCGGTGCGGATTTTCTGCGCGTTGTCGACCAGATTGAAAGCCGTCTGAATGCAACTCCGGTTCCTATTCAGCTGAATATCGGTTCAGAAGATGAGTTTGAAGGCGTTATCGATCTGATGCGCATGAAGGCTATCTACTGGAATATGGCCGATAATGGTATGACTTATGAGCTGCAGGAGGTTCCGTCGGAGCTTCTTGATCAGGCAGAAGAGTACCGCGAAAAGATGATCGAGGCTGCGGCTGAAGCATCTGAAGAGCTGATGGACAAGTATCTCGAAGGTGGAGAGCTGACAATCGAAGAGATTAAGTCAGGTCTTCGCTCCCGTGTTCTGAATAATGAGATCGTACTGGCGCTTTGTGGTTCTGCGTTTAAGAACAAGGGCGTGCAGGCGGTTTTGGATGCTGTAGTAGAATATCTGCCAGCTCCTACAGAAGTTAAGGCAATTGAAGGCACGCTGGATGATGGTGAGACCATTGATACGCGTGAAGCTGATGATTCGGCGCCTTTTTCTGCTTTGGCTTTTAAGATTGCTACCGATCCCTTTGTGGGCGCGCTGACCTTTGTTCGTGTGTATTCCGGTGTCCTTAAAACCGGTGACAGTGTTTTTAACTCTGTTAAAGGTAAGAAAGAGCGTGTTGGTCGTATGGTCCAAATGCACGCTAATGACCGTGAAGAGATCAAAGAAGTTCGTGCGGGTGATATCGCTGCCTTGATCGGCATGAAAGATGTCACTACCGGTGACACCCTATGTGATGCGGGTGGCAAGATCATCCTTGAGCGTATGGAGTTCCCAGAGCCTGTTATTTCTGTTGCTGTTGAGCCTAAAACTCAGGCGGATCAGGAAAAAATGGGTGTAGCACTGGGTAAGCTTGCTCAGGAGGATCCGTCCTTCCGTGTGCAAACTGATGAAGAAACCGGCCAGACCCTGATTTCGGGTATGGGTGAGCTTCACCTGGATATTATCGTAGACCGTATGCGTCGCGAGTTTAAGGTGGATGCCAATATTGGTAAGCCGCAGGTTGCGTACCGTGAAACCATTCGCTCGTCCGTTGAGCAGGAAGGTAAGTTTGTACGTCAATCCGGTGGTCGAGGTCAGTTTGGTCACGTTTGGCTTCGTATTGAGCCTTTGGCTGACAAGGGTGAAGACGGCGAAAAAATCTACGAATTCCAGAGTGAAATCGTAGGTGGTGTGGTGCCTAAAGAATACATTCCTGCCGTAGACAAAGGCTGCTCTGAGCAGCTGCAGAATGGTGTTCTGGCCGGTTACCCAATGATCGACGTTAAGGTTACATTGTTTGATGGCTCATACCACGATGTGGACTCCAATGAAATGGCGTTCAAAATTGCAGGTTCCATGGCTGTCAGACAAGGTTGTATCAACGCAGATCCTGTGCTTCTAGAGCCTGTAATGAAGGTTGAGGTGGTAACGCCTGAGGAGTATATGGGGGATGTGATGGGCGACCTGAACCGTCGTCGTGGTTTGGTTCAAGGTATGGATGATACCGTTTCGGGGAAAGTCATTCGTGCCCTGGTACCGCTAGGTGAAATGTTCGGTTATGCAACCGACCTCCGCTCTGCAACTCAAGGCCGTGCCAGCTACAGCATGGAGTTTGAGAAGTATGCAGAAGCACCTTCAAGCATTGTTGAAGCTGTTATTAACCATAAATAACCGCTAAATATGAAAAGAGGTTTTAGCTGTGTCTAAAGAAAAATTTGAACGTTCCAAACCGCACGTAAACGTTGGTACTATCGGCCACGTTGACCACGGTAAAACTACTCTGACTGCTGCTCTGACTCGTGTATGTGCAGAAGTTTTCGGTGGCGAAGCGGTTGCTTTTGACGGTATCGATAATGCTCCTGAAGAGCGTGAGCGTGGTATTACTATCGCAACTTCTCACGTTGAGTATGACTCCACTGACCGTCACTACGCGCACGTAGACTGCCCTGGACACGCCGATTATGTTAAAAACATGATCACTGGTGCTGCTCAGATGGACGGTGCTATCCTGGTTTGTGGCGCAACTGATGGTCCTATGCCTCAGACTCGTGAGCACATCCTGCTGTCTCGTCAGGTTGGTGTACCATACATCGTTGTATTCCTGAACAAAGCGGATCTGCTGGCTGAAGACTGTGGCGGCGTTGGTACTGAAGAGTACGACGAAATGCTGGAGCTGGTTGAAATGGAAATCCGTGACCTGCTGTCTACTTATGACTTCCCAGGTGACGACACTCCAATCATCGCAGGTTCTGCTCTGATGGCTCTGAACGGCGAAGATGCTGACGAGCTGGGTACTACTGCTGTTAAGAAGCTGGTTGAAGCACTGGATTCTTACATCCCTGAGCCAGAGCGTGCTATTGATCAGCCGTTCCTGATGCCAATCGAAGACGTATTCTCTATCTCTGGCCGTGGTACTGTTGTAACCGGTCGTGTAGAGCGCGGCATCATCAACACTGGTGAAGAAGTAGAAATCGTAGGTATCAAAGAAACTACTAAGACTACTTGTACTGGTGTTGAAATGTTCCGTAAGCTGCTGGACGAAGGTCGTGCAGGTGAGAACATTGGTGCGCTGCTGCGTGGTACTAAGCGTGACGAAGTTGAGCGTGGTCAGGTTCTTTGTAAGCCTGGTTCTATCTCTCCTCACACTGAGTTTGAAGCAGAAGTATACGTACTGTCTAAAGAAGAAGGTGGTCGTCATACTCCTTTCTTCAAAGGCTATCGTCCACAGTTCTACTTCCGTACTACTGACGTAACTGGTGCTTGTGAGCTTCCAGAAGGTGTTGAAATGGTAATGCCAGGTGACAATGTTCAGCTGCGCGCTACTCTGATCGCTCCGATTGCGATGGAAGAAGGTCTGCGTTTCGCGATTCGCGAAGGCGGTCGTACAGTAGGTGCTGGTGTTGTTGCTAAGATCATCGAGTAATTTTACTCTTTGATTAGGTTGGAAAGGGGTCCCGATTAATTCGGTGATCCCTTTTCGTCTATGCTTGACATCTGATTTCCCTCCTCTTACAATGCGCTTCCTTTTTATCAAGGGTGAGCTCATTACGCTCGTTTCCAACTGGGGTTTTTGGAATGCAAAACCAGAAAATTCGAATTCGTCTGAAAGCATTCGATCATCGTCTGATCGATCAGTCCGCGCAGGAGATCGTTGATACTGCTAAGCGTACTGGTGCTCAGGTGCATGGTCCAATCCCGCTGCCGACCCGCAAAGAGCGTTTTACTGTTCTGATTTCTCCTCACGTGAACAAAGACGCGCGTGATCAGTACGAAGTTCGTACTCATAAGCGTGTTCTTGATATCGTTGAGCCTACAGAGAAGACAGTAGACGCACTGATGAAGCTGGATCTGGCTGCTGGTGTTGATGTGCAGATCAGTCTTGGCTAATTAGCCAATTTATTATTAGGCGCTCGTCGCGAGACGACACACAATTTATCAGTGGAATGCAATGAAAAGTGCAGCCATAGCGGGTGACAGCCCCGTACACTAAGGAGTCGAAATATGACTATCGGTCTTGTCGGTAAGAAAAGCGGTATGACCCGCGTATTTACCGAAGATGGTGTATCCGTACCTGTAACTGTTATCGAGGTTTCTCCAAACCGCGTGACTCAGGTGCGTACGCTTGAAAAAGACGGCTATGCTGCGATCCAGGTTACAACTGGTGAGCGTAAAGCAAAGCATCTGACCAAAGCAGAGGCAGGTCACTTCGCGAAAGCGGGTGTTGCAGCTGGTAAAGGTCTTGTTGAGTTCCGTCTGGCTGAAGGTGATGAAGCACCTGAAGTTGGTGGTGAGCTGAACGTATCCCTCTTTGAAGCTGGTCAACTGATTGACGTGACCGGTTCTTCCAAGGGTAAAGGTTTCCAAGGTGCAGTTAAGCGCTGGAACTTCCGTACCCAAGACGCCACGCACGGTAACTCTCTTTCCCATCGTGCTCCAGGTTCTATTGGTCAGTGTCAGACCCCAGGTCGCGTTTTCAAAGGTAAGAAAATGGCCGGTCATATGGGTGCTGAGCGTAAAACTGTTCAGAGTCTGGAAGTTGTTCGTGTTGATGCAGAACGCAACCTGCTGCTGGTTAAAGGCGGCATACCTGGTGCTCCAGGTAGTCAGGTTATTGTTCGTCCAGCAGTTAAAGCTCGCGGCTAAGGGGTAAGAGAATGAATCTGAATCTTGCAGGCGGAGCAGCGGGTACCGTAGAAGTATCTGAAGCAACCTTTGGTAAAGAGTATAACGAAGCTCTGGTACACCAGGTTGTTACTGCGTATCTGGCAGCAGCCCGTCAAGGCACACGTGCACAGAAAACCCGCTCAGAAGTGAGTGGTGGTGGTGCTAAACCATTTCGTCAGAAAGGTACTGGTCGAGCTCGTGCGGGTACTATCCGTAGCCCAATCTGGCGTTCCGGTGGTACAACTTTCGCAGCTAAGCCTCAGAACTTTGAGCAGAAAGTGAACAAGAAGATGTATCGTGCAGCAATGCGCAGCATCTTGTCTGAACTGGCACGCCAAGAGCGTCTGGTTGCAGTTGAAGAGTTCACAGTAGATGCGCCAAAAACCAAAATTCTGGTGAACAAGCTGAAAGACATGGATCTGAACAAAGTTCTGATCGTGACTTCAGAAGTTGATACTAACTTGTTCCTGGCCGCTCGTAACATCCCTAACGTTGAAGTTGTTGATGTTGCAGCCGCTAGCCCGGTTAGCTTGGTAGCTTACGAAAAAGTGCTGGTAACTGTACCTGCTCTGCGTCAGTTCGAGGAGAAGCTGGGATGAACCAAGAGCGCATTTTCAAGGTTCTGCTAGGACCTCATATTTCTGAAAAAGCGGCTGTCGTAGCTGATACAAACAATCAGTACGTATTTAAAGTAGCTGCTGATGCGACTAAACCAGAAATCAAAAAGGCTGTAGAAGCTCTGTTTGAAGTTAGCGTTACTGGTGTAAGCACCGTAAACGTTAAAGGTAAAACTAAGCGTACTGCCCGTGGTATTGGTCGTCGTAAAGGTTTCCGCAAGGCGTATGTGTCTGTAGCGGAAGGTCAAGAAATCGACTTTGCTGGCGCTGAATAAGCGAGGAGTTGGGACAATGGCTATTGTTAAATCTAAACCCACATCAGCAGGTCGTCGCCACGTTGTTAAAGTAGTTAACAGTGATCTGCACAAAGGTGCGCCTTATGCACCACTGCTGGCTAAGAAACAAAAGACTGGCGGACGTAACAACAACGGTCGTATCACCACTCGCCACATTGGTGGTGGTCATCGCCAACACTATCGTATGGTTGATTTCCGTCGTAACAAAGACGGTATCCCTGCAACTGTTGAGCGTATCGAATACGATCCGAACCGTACTGCGCATCTTGCACTGCTGAAGTATGCGGACGGTGAACGTCGTTACATCATTGCACCTAAAGGTGTGAAAGCGGGTGATGCGGTTCAGTCTGGCGTTGGTGCTCCGATTAAAGCGGGCAACACTCTGCCACTGCGTAACATCCCTGTTGGTAGCGTTATCCACTGTATCGAACTGAAACCAGGTAAAGGTGCACAAATTGCACGTTCTGCTGGTGCTGCAGTTCAGCTGGTAGCTCGCGAAGGTGCTTATGCAACTCTGCGTCTGCGTTCCGGTGAAATGCGTAAAGTACTGGTTGAATGTCGTGCAACTCTGGGTGAAGTTGGTAACTCTGAGCACAGTCTGCGTCGCCTGGGTAAAGCAGGTGCTACACGCTGGCGTGGTGTTCGTCCAACTGTTCGCGGTGTTGCAATGAACCCTGTTGATCACCCGCATGGTGGTGGTGAGGGTCGTACCTCTGGTGGTCGTCATCCAGTAACCCCATGGGGTGTGCCGACTAAAGGTCATAAGACACGTAAGAACAAGCGTACTGACCGACTGATCGTCCGTCGTCGCGGTTCTAAGTAACAGTTATTAAGAGGATACAGCTGTGCCACGTTCACTGAAAAAAGGTCCATTTATTGACCTGCATCTGTTGAAGAAGGTTGAAGCTGCACTGGAAAACAACGAGCGCCGTCCTATTAAGACTTGGTCTCGTCGTTCCATGATCCTGCCAGAGATGGTAGGTCTGACCATTGCAGTTCATAACGGTCGCCAGCACGTGCCTGTACTTGTCTCAGAAGAGATGGTAGGCCATAAGCTGGGTGAATTCGCTGCTACTCGTACCTATCGTGGTCACGTAGTAGACAAGAAAGCCAAGCGTTAAGCCGAGGGGAATAAGAGATGGAAGTAGCCGCTAAATTACGGGGTGCTCGCTTATCCGCACAGAAGGCGCGTTTGGTAGCTGACCAGGTTCGCGGACTGCCAGTAGCAGATGCACTGAATCTGCTAACCTTCAGCCCGAAAAAGGCTGCGGCGCTGGTTAAGAAAGTTCTTGAATCAGCAATTGCCAATGCCGAGCACAATGAAGGTGCGGATATCGATGAGCTGCGCGTATCAACAATTTTTGTTGATGAAGGTATGACCATGAAGCGTATCAGACCGCGTGCCAAAGGCCGTGCTGATCGCATTCTTAAGCGCACTTGCCATATCACGGTTAAGGTAGCAGATAAGTAGGAGACGACCAGATGGGTCAGAAAGTACATCCAACTGGCATTCGACTGGGTATTGTTAAAGATCACACTTCTACGTGGTTCGCAGAAGGCCGTGACTACGCTGACAACCTGAATAATGATCTTCAGGTTCGCGCGTTCCTGCAGGATCGTCTGAAGCAGGCTTCTGTAAGCCGTATTCAGATTGAGCGCCCAGCTCAGAATGCTCGTATCACCATTCACACTGCTCGTCCGGGTATCGTGATTGGTAAGAAAGGCGAAGATGTTGAAAAACTGCGCAACGAAGTCACTAAGATGATGGGCGTGCCTGTACACATCAATATCGAAGAAGTTCGCAAACCTGAACTAGACGGTAAGCTGGTTGCAGAATCTGTAGCCAGTCAGCTGGAGCGTCGTGTTATGTTCCGTCGCGCTATGAAGCGTGCGGTACAGAATGCAATGCGCCTTGGTGCTAAAGGCATCAAGATCCAGGTATCTGGTCGTCTGGGTGGTGCTGAAATTGCACGTTCAGAGTGGTATCGCGAAGGCCGTGTGCCTCTGCACACGCTGCGTGCTGACATTGACTACGCGACTGCTGAAGCGCACACCACTTACGGTGTGATCGGTGTAAAAGTCTGGATCTTCAAAGGCGAGATCCTGGGCGGCATCGAAGAAGTTCGTGCAAAGCAGAACGCGCCTAAGAAAAAAGGCAAGTAGGAGATAGACAATGTTACAGCCAAAGCGTACCAAGTTCCGCAAGATGATGAAGGGCCGCAACCGCGGTCTGGCTCGCGGGCATAATGTGAGCTTCGGTGAATTCGGTCTGAAAGCAACAGGTCGCGGCCGTATTACCGCACGCCAGATTGAAGCGGCACGTCGTACTATGACGCGTCACATCAAGCGTGGTGGTAAAATCTGGATCCGCGTTTTTCCTGATAAGCCGATCACTGGTAAGCCTCTTGAAGTGCGTCAGGGTAAAGGTAAGGGTAACGTTGAATACTGGGTTTGCCAGATTCAGCCAGGCCGTGTCCTTTACGAGATGGAAGGGGTATCTGAACAGCTGGCTCGTGAAGCATTTGCACTGGCAGCTGCTAAGCTCCCTGTGTCAACCACCTTTGTTAAGCGGACGGTGATGTAATGAAAGCAGCAGAACTACGTGAAAAGTCTGTTCAAGAGCTAAACGAACAGCTGGAAACTCTGCTTCGTGATCAGTTTCAACTGCGTATGCAGAAAGGGACTGGTCAGCTGAATCAGACTCACCTGCTGCAACAGGTTCGTCGTGACATCGCTCGCGTTAAGACTTTGCTGAAAGAAAAAGCAGGTAACTAAGATGGCTGATACAGAAAAAAATACCCGTACCGTTACCGGTAAAGTGGTAAGCAACAAGATGGACAAGTCCATCACTGTACTGGTTGAGCGTCGTGTAGCACACCCCATCTATGGTAAGTATGTCCGCCGTTCAACCAAGCTGCACGCTCATGACGCAGATAACTCTGCCAACATGGGTGATGTAGTTACGATCCAGGAATGTCGTCCTATTTCTAAGACTAAGACCTGGACTTTGGTGAGCATCGATGAGCGTGCTGTAGAGCTGTAAAGCTCTGGCACAAATCGAAGTTTAGTTAGCGTATTTGGTTTGGAGAAGAACCGATGATTCAAACGCAAACCATGCTTGATGTGGCCGACAACAGCGGCGCTCGTCGTGTAATGTGTATTAAGGTGCTTGGTGGTTCTAAGCGTCGTTATGCACGAGTTGGTGACATCATCAAAGTTACTGTTAAGGAAGCAATTCCTCGCGGTAAGGTTAAAAAAGGTCAAGTCCTGAAGGCTGTGGTAGTTCGTACACGTCAGGGTATTCGTCGTCCGGATGGATCTGTGATCCGTTTCGATGGTAATGCAGCAGTAATGCTGAATACTAACGATGCCCCGATCGGGACCCGTATCTTCGGCCCTGTGACACGTGAACTGCGTGGCGAAAAGTTCATGAAGATTATTTCCTTGGCGCCAGAAGTGCTGTAGGGAGCGAGAGACCGGCTATGCGTAAAATTAAACGTGAAGACGAGGTAATCGTCATTGCGGGTAAGGATAAAGGCAAGCGCGGCACCATTAAGCGTGTTCTTAAAGATGGTCGCATTGTTATTTCTGGTGTGAATATGGTTAAACGTCACACCAAGCCAAACCCGATGTTAGGCACACAAGGTGGTATTGTTGAGCGCGAAGCGCCCATCCATTCCTCAAATGTTGCCATTTATAACAAAGAAACCAACAAAGCTGATCGCGTTGGTTTCAAGGTCTTGGAAGATGGTTCCAAGGTTCGGATTTACAAGTCGACCCAGAAAGAGATCGACGCCTAATCGAGTCAGGTAACATCATGGCGAGACTGAAAGAGTTATATAAGTCAGAAGTTGTAGCCAAGTTGCAGGAGCAGTTTGGTTACAAAAATGTGATGCAGGTTCCTCGCATCACAAAGGTGACTCTTAACATGGGTATCGGCGATGCAACCAGCGACAAAAAGCTGATTGATAACGCACTGGTAGACCTTGAAGCACTGAGTGGCCAGAAACCAATCGTAACTAAGGCACGCAAATCTGTTGCTGGCTTTAAAGTTCGTGAAGGTTGGCCAATCGGTTGCAAGGTGACCATGCGCGCTGATCGTATGTGGGAGTTCCTGGATCGTCTGGTAGACATTTCTATTCCGCGTGTTCGTGACTTCCGTGGTCTGAACCCGAAGTCGTTTGACGGTCGTGGCAATTACAGTATGGGTGTTCGTGAACAGATCATCTTCCCTGAAATTGAATACGACAAAGTGGATCGTATCCGCGGTTTAGATATCACTATCACTACCACTGCGGAAACTAACGAGGAAGGTCTAGCCCTTCTGAGTGCTTTACAGTTCCCGTTCAAGAAATAAAGGGTAGGATCATGGCTAAAGTTAGTATGGTTCAGCGCGAAGCAAAGCGCGCTAAGCTGGTACAGAAGTACGCTGCAAAGCGTACTGAGTTAAAAGCTCTGATTGCTAACCCTGCGACTTCAGAAGAAGATCGCTGGGAAGCACAGCAACAGCTGCAGAAACTGCCACGTGACTCCAGCCCAGCACGTCAGCGTAACCGCTGTCGTGTGACTGGTCGTCCGCATGGCTTCTACAACAAGTTCGGCCTGAGCCGTATCAAGTTGCGTGAAGCTGCCATGCGTGGTGATGTTCCTGGCCTGCGTAAAGCAAGCTGGTAACCGCGTATATTTAGGAGCGCGAACCTAATGAGCATGCAAGATACACTGGCGGATATGTTTACTCGTATCCGTAACGCACAAATGGTAGCTAAGGAGTCCGTCTCCATGCCTTCTTCTAAACTGAAGGTTGAGCTGGCACGCGTGCTGAAGGAAGAAGGTTACATCACAGATTATTCTGTTGAGGGTGACGTGAAGCCTTCTCTGACTGTTGAACTTAAGTACTTCGAAGGCAAGCCGGTTATTGAAAAAATCGAGCGTGTTAGTAAGCCGAGTCTGCGCCAGTATAAAGGTGTAGATGCTCTGCCGAAGATCGAAGGTGGTTTGGGTGTTGCGATCGTGTCCACCTCTAAAGGTGTTATGACTGATCGCGCTGCACGCCAGGCCGGTGTTGGTGGCGAAGTCATCTGCACCGTATTCTAGGAGATCGAAATGTCCAGGGTAGCAAAAAGTCCTGTTGAACTGCCGAGTGGTGTTGAATTTAAGCAAGAAGGTCAGCTGGTTACTGTTAAAGGTAAACTGGGTGAGTTGAAGCTGGATCTGCACGCAGACGTAGTAGTTGAACAAAACGATAATGTGCTGACCTTTGCCCCGGCGTCTGATAAAGCATCATGGGCACAGGTGGGTACCGCTCGTGCCTTGATCAACAACATGGTTGTAGGTGCTAGTGAAGGTTTCACTAAGACACTCAACATCCTTGGTGTTGGTTTCCGTGCTCAGGCTAAGGGCAGCGAACTGAACCTGTCTCTAGGTTTCTCACATCCGGTTGACTACAGTCTGCCAGAAGGTGTGAGCGCAGAGACACCAAGCAATACTGTTATCGTACTGAAAAGTGCTGACAAACAGCTGCTGGGTCAGGTTGCTGCAGAGATTCGTGCTTACCGTCCACCTGAGCCTTATAAAGGTAAGGGTATCCGTTATGCGGACGAGCAAGTACGTCGCAAAGAAGCTAAGAAGAAGTAAGGCAGGGTTATGAGCGCTAAAAAAGAGTCTCGTTTACGTCGCGCGCGTCGTGCACGTGCCAAAATGCGTGAGCTCGGCGTACACCGCCTGTGTGTGAACCGCACCCCGCGTCACATTTATGCTCAAATCATCAGCCCAGACGGCGGCCAGGTAATGGCTGCTGCATCTACTGTAGATGCATCTCTGCGTGATGGCGCAACGGGCAACGTTGAAGCGGCAGGCAAAGTAGGCAAGCTGATTGCTGAACGCGCAAAAGAAGCAGGTGTAACTAAGGTTGCATTTGATCGCTCCGGCTACAAGTATCATGGCCGTGTAAAAGCGCTGGCAGATGCTGCCCGTGAAGGCGGTCTGGAATTCTAAGGGTAAAAGCGATGGCGAATATTGAACAGAAAGGCGGTGAGCTGCAGGAACGTTTAGTTCAGGTGAACCGCGTCGCCAAGGTAGTTAAGGGTGGTCGTATCTTCGGCTTCACAGCTCTGACTGTCGTTGGTGATGGCAATGGCCGTGTAGGCTTTGGCCGTGGTAAAGCTCGCGAAGTTCCAGTTGCTATTCAAAAGGCAATGGAACAAGCTCGCCGCAACATGGTGCAGGTTCAGCTTGACGGCAATACGCTGCAGTATCCTGTGAAAGCACGTCATGGTGCTTCTAAGGTTTACATGCAGCCAGCATCTGAAGGTACCGGTGTTATTGCTGGTGGTGCGATGCGTGCTGTACTGGAACTTGCTGGTGTACAAAACGTTCTGGCTAAGTGCTATGGCTCTACTAACCCGGTGAACGTTGTTCGTGCGACTGTTAAAGGTCTGGCGAACATGAACGCTCCTGAGGATGTAGCAGCTAAGCGTGGCAAGACTGTTGAGCAAATTCTGGGGTAAGTATCATGGCAAAAATCAAGGTAACTCTTACCCGTAGTCCGATCGGCATCCTGCCTAAGCACAAGCTTTGTGTTAAGGGTTTGGGTCTACGCCGTATCGGTCACACAGTTGAGCTGGAAGATACACCATCCGTTCGCGGTATGATCAACAAGGTTAACTACCTTGTTAGTGTTGAGGGAGAGTAATCATGAATCTGAATACTCTGAGCCCGGCTCCGGGTTCCAAGCCAGCTAAAAAACGTGTTGGCCGTGGTATCGGTAGTGGTCTGGGTAAGACTGGTGGTCGTGGCCACAAAGGTCAGAAATCCCGTTCCGGCGGTTCTGTTAAACCAGGTTTCGAAGGTGGTCAGATGCCACTGCAGCGTCGTCTGCCGAAATTTGGTTTTACGTCGCGTCAGGCAGCTTTCAAAGCTGAAGTTCGTCTGCACGAACTGGCTAAAGTTGAAGCTGCTGTGATCGATATCGCTGCTCTTAAGCAGGCTGATATCATCAAGGACAACGTTGAACGTGTTCGCGTTATCCTGTCTGGCGAGATTGACAAGGCAGTTACTGTAAGTGGCCTGGAAGTAACCAAAGGTGCACGTGCAGCAATTGAAGCCGCAGGCGGAAAGGTCGAAGAATAATGGCTAAATCAGGATCAGTACCAGCAGGAGCACAAAAAGGGTTAGCGGAACTTTGGTCTCGCTTACGCTTTGTGTTTATCGCCATTGTAGTTTATCGCATTGGCGCTCATATCCCTGTCCCTGGTATCAATCCTGAGAGACTGGCTGCTTTATTCCAGCAGAGCGAAGGCACCATTCTGAGCTTGTTTAACATGTTCTCAGGTGGTGCTCTCGAGCGCATGTCGATCTTGGCACTGGGCATCATGCCTTATATTTCTGCCTCGATTATCATGCAGCTGCTGACGGTGGTTTCCCCAACTCTTGAACAGCTCAAGAAAGAAGGGGAAGCCGGTCGTCGCAAAATCAATCAATACACCCGCTATGGCACAGTTGTGTTAGCAACGGTGCAATCGATTGGTATGGCAGTTGGTCTTGCTAGTCAGGGCGTCGCTTTTGCGGCGGATTTCAGCTTCTACTTTGTAGCAGTTGTTACCCTGGTTTCAGGTGCGATATTCCTGATGTGGCTTGGTGAGCAAGTTACCGAGCGTGGTATCGGCAATGGTATTTCCATTCTGATTTTCGCCGGTATCGTTGCTGGTTTGCCAAGCGCCATCGGCCAGTCCTTCGAACAGGCGCGTCAGGATAACATCAATATCCTGGCTCTGTTAGCGATTGCCGTTCTGGCAGTACTGACTGTTGCATTTGTTGTTTTCATGGAGCGCGGCCAGCGTCGCATTACTGTGAATTACGCCAAACGCCAGCAAGGCCGAAAGGTATTTGCTGCGCAATCCAGTCATCTGCCCCTGAAAGTAAACATGGCCGGTGTTATTCCGCCAATTTTTGCTTCCAGTATTTTGTTGTTCCCTGCTTCTATTGGGCAGTGGTTCGGACAAAATGAAAGTATGGCATGGTTGCAGGAAGCTTCTTTAGCTTTGGCACCAGGTCAGCCGTTGTATATCTTGCTTTTTGCGCTCAGTGTTGTATTCTTCTGCTACTTTTATACAGCACTGGTATTCAACCCCAAAGATGTCGCTGACAACCTGAAAAAATCAGGTGCGTTCATTCCTGGCATCCGCCCCGGGGAGCACTCAGCTCGCTATATTGATGGTGTAATGTCTCGCCTGACTTTGTTCGGTGCGCTGTACATTACTGCTGTGTCTTTAATGCCACAGTTCCTGGTAGTTGCCTGGAGTGTACCGTTCTACTTCGGTGGTACTTCCCTGCTGATTGTTGTAGTCGTGGTCATGGACTTTATGGCTCAGGTGCAGTCGCATCTAATGAGTCATCAGTACGAGTCCCTGATGAAAAAATCGAACTTGAAAGGTTACGGTAGCGGTGGAATGCTGCGCTAAGGCCTTAAACTGGAGTTGGTGATGAAAGTTCGTGCATCCGTAAAAAAGATCTGCCGTAACTGCAAGATCATTCGTCGCCGCGGCGCAGTGCGTGTGATCTGCACTGAGCCTAAGCACAAACAACGTCAGGGTTAATCCTGACATTGGGTTACGAAAGGCGATACTCCTTGATATTTCTGATATCAAGGAGTATTCTTTTGCGCCCTTCGTGGACAATAAACTGAAAGAGCGATTGCTCGTATATCGGAGATAGCTGAATGGCCCGTATTGCAGGTGTCAATATTCCCGACAATAAGCATGCGGTGATCTCGCTGACCTATATCTATGGTATTGGTGGAACCACTGCTAAAAGCATTCTTGCAGCAGTAGGTGTTGAGCCTACCACTAAGATTGCTGAACTGTCTGAAGACGTTCTGGACCAGGTTCGTAACGAGGTAGGCAAGTACACTGTTGAAGGTGACCTGCGCCGCGAAATTAGCATGAATATCAAGCGTCTTATGGACCTTGGTTGCTATCGTGGTCTGCGTCATCGTCGTAGCCTTCCCGTTCGCGGTCAGCGCACCAAGACTAACGCGCGTACTCGTAAAGGTCCGCGTAAACCGATTCGCAAGTAATTTTGTGAAGCTTTTTACAGGAAACATACATTATGGCTAACCCAGCACGTAACCGTAAAAAAGTTAAAAAGACAGTAGTGGACGGTGTTGCACACATCCACGCTTCTTTTAACAATACGATCGTTACGATTACTGACCGCCAGGGCAATACCCTATCTTGGGCAACTGCCGGTGGTTCGGGTTTTCGTGGTTCTCGTAAGAGTACCCCGTTCGCAGCTCAAGTAGCTAGTGAGCGTGCTGCAGCTGCAGCAGCCGAATATGGTGTTAAAAACGTTGATGTATTAGTTAAGGGTCCTGGACCAGGCCGTGAGTCTGCTGTTCGTGCACTTAACGCTGCTGGCTTTAAAGTTGGCAACATTACTGACGTGACACCTATTCCGCACAACGGTTGTCGCCCACCCAAGAAACGTCGTGTGTAAGGAGGCGGATTAGATGGCACGTTATATTGGCCCTAAGTGCAAGCTTTCACGTCGTGAGGGCGTAGACTTATTCCTGAAAAGCGGTGTGACCGCTTTTGATAATAAGTGTAAATCAGAAACGGCTCCTGGCCAGCACGGTCAGCGTCGTGGACGTTTGTCTGAGTATGGTCTGCAGCTGCGTGAAAAGCAGAAAGTTCGTCGTATGTACGGCGTACTTGAAAAGCAGTTCCGTAACTACTACAAAGAAGCAGCTCGTCTGAAGGGCGCAACTGGTGAAAACCTGCTGCAGCTTCTGGAAAGTCGTCTGGACAACGTTATTTATCGTATGGGCTTTGGCTCCACTCGCGCTGAAGCACGTCAGCTTGTTAGCCATAAGGCTATCCAGGTAAATGGCCGCACGGTGAACATCGCTTCTTACCAAGTTAAAGCAGGTGATGTTGTTTCAGTTCGTGAGAAAGCAAAGAACCAGCTGCGTATCCAGAACGCACTGCAACTGGCTTCTCAGCGTACTGATGTACAGTGGGTTGATGTTGATAGCAAGAAGATGGAAGGTACGTTCAAGTCTAAACCTGAGCGTTCTGAACTGTCTGCTGATATCAACGAGAACCTGATTGTTGAGCTGTACTCCAAGTAATCTCTGAGTATTCATCTGGCAGCTAAGTAAAGGTAGTTCTATGCAGCGTTCAGTGACAGAATTTCTACGTCCACGCGAAATTAAGGTCGAAGAAGTAAGCGCTACTCGTGCGAAAGTAATTCTCGAACCATTTGAGCGTGGCTATGGTCACACTCTGGGTAATGCTCTACGTCGTATTCTTTTGTCTTCTATGCCGGGTTGTGCCGTAGTAGAAGCAGAGATCGAAGGCGTTCTGCATGAGTACAGTGCGGTTGAAGGTGTTCAGGAAGATGTTATCGAGATCCTTCTGAACCTGAAAGATGTTGCAATCCTGTTGCACGGCCGCGATGAAGCGGTACTGACGCTGAATAAGAAAGGTCCTGGTGCAGTGACAGCTGGTGATATCCAGCTGGATCATGATGTTGAAATCGTTAATCCAGAGCACGTGATCGCTCACTTGAATGCGGATGCTGAGATCAAAATGCAGCTTCGTGTTCAGCGTGGTCGTGGTTATGAGCCGGCTGATGCACGTCAATCCCCTGAAGACGAAAGCCGTTCTATCGGCCGTCTGCAGCTGGATGCGACCTTCAGCCCGGTACGTCGTGTTTCTTATGTTGTTGAAAGCGCGCGCGTTGAGCAACGTACTGACCTCGACAAACTGATTATCGATCTTGAGACAGATGGCACTTTAGATCCTGAAGAAGCAATTCGTCGCTCGGCGACCATCCTTCAGGAGCAGTTGGCTGCCTTTGTTGATCTTGAGACTGACAAAGAGCAAGAACCTGAAGAAGAGGAAGATCAAATTGATCCGATTCTTCTGCGTCCGGTTGATGATCTGGAACTAACTGTTCGCTCTGCAAACTGTCTGAAAGCCGAGAACATCTACTACATTGGTGACCTGATTCAGCGCACTGAAGTAGAACTACTGAAGACCCCGAACCTTGGTAAGAAGTCTCTGACTGAGATCAAGGATGTTCTGGCGTCTCGTGGTTTGTCCCTGGGTATGCGGTTGGAAAACTGGCCGCCAGCAAGTTTGAAGGGTGACGATAAGGCTTCTGCCTGATTCAGTCATCACGGTTTGGTAAGGAACTGAAAAATGCGTCATCGTAAGAGTGGTCGTAAATTTAATCGTAATAGTTCACACCGCAAGGCTATGTTCAAGAACATGGTTGTATCGCTGGTTGAACATGAACTGATTAAAACTACACTGCCGAAAGCTAAAGAACTGCGTGGCCACATTGAGCCACTGATCACTTTGGCTAAGAATGATTCTGTAGCAAACCGCCGTCTGGCATTTGCACGTACTCGTTCTGATGCAGCTGTAGGTAAGCTGTTTACTGATCTGGGTCCTCGTTACCAGAATCGTCCTGGCGGTTATGTTCGCATCCTTAAATGCGGCTTCCGTGCAGGCGACAACGCGCCAATGGCATACGTTGAACTGGTTGATCGTCCAGTAGCAGCAGAAGAAGAGTAAGATTTACTTTTCTTCACCAAAAACCGGCCTATTGGCCGGTTTTTTTATGCCTTGATTTTGAGTTATCAAAATTCAGATCAATAAAAAGCCGCTCACTGAGCGGCTTTATTCGATCTATTTCTTTCTGAGTAGAGGGGCTAAGAAGTGGCCGGTATGAGAATGTTCTACTTTTGCCAATTGTTCAGGGGTGCCTTCAGCGATGATCTGTCCCCCTCCGCTGCCTCCTTCCGGGCCAAGATCAATCAGCCAGTCTGCTGTTTTGATAACATCCAGGTTGTGCTCAATCACAACAAGTGTATTGCCGTGATCACGTAGGCGCTGAAGGACAGTTAACAGTTGTTGAATATCGGCAAAATGTAGCCCTGTGGTCGGTTCATCCAGAATATAAATCGTTTTGCCAGTGTCCCTCTTTGACAATTCCTTCGCGAGTTTTACACGTTGCGCTTCGCCGCCGGAGAGAGTAGTGGCGCTTTGGCCAAGGCGTATATAAGACAAACCTACATCGATCAGTGTCTGAAGTTTTCGGGCAAGAGCAGGAACAGCACTGAAAAATTCCAGCGCATCCTCCATTGTCATATCCAATACTT
This sequence comes from Oceanospirillum sp., assembly GCF_982874595.1. NCBI lineage: Bacteria > Pseudomonadati > Pseudomonadota > Gammaproteobacteria > Oceanospirillales > Oceanospirillaceae > Oceanospirillum > Oceanospirillum sp. Next base: position 33,061 of record NZ_CEYNZH010000012.1, read on the forward strand.
CGTGGATCGTTTTACCTTTATAACGAACTTCCAGTGTTTCCCTGTTGTAGCGCTTCCCTTTACAGACATCGCAAGGCACATAGATATCAGGAAGAAAGTGCATCTCAACTTTGATCAGGCCATCGCCTTGACAGGCTTCACACCGTCCACCTTTGACGTTGAAGCTGAAACGCCCCGGCTTATATCCACGTGAGCGGGCCTCTTGCGTGCCTGCAAAGAGTTCACGAATCGGTGTAAAGAGTCCTGTGTAGGTCGCTGGATTTGAACGTGGCGTCCGACCGATGGGGCTCTGATCGATATCGATGACCTTATCGAACAATTCTAAGCCTTCAATATCATCATAGGCCGCAGGCGTTAGTGTCGTATTACGGTTCAATTCACGTGCTAACAGCGGGTAAAGCGTACCGTTAATCAGTGTCGACTTACCCGAGCCGGAGACGCCTGTGATACAGGTCAGGAGTCCTGCTGAAATGGTGAGATCTACATCCCTCAGGTTGTTTCCCTTAGCGCCTTTAAGCCTCAATTGCTGATCCGGATGGGCTGGGATGCGGAATTTGGGTATGGCGATCTCTTTTTCACCACTGAGATATTGGCCGGTTACAGAAGCTTTATTAGCGATCACTTCCTCCGGTGTGCCGGCAGCAACCACTTGGCCACCATGCACTCCTGCACCAGGCCCAATATCCAACAAATAGTCAGCGGACCGAATTGCATCTTCATCGTGCTCAACCACGATAACGGTATTGCCCAGATCCCTAAGATGGGTCAGTGTTTGTATCAGGCGTTCATTATCCCTCTGATGCAGTCCAATAGAGGGTTCATCAAGAATATACATAACACCAACAAGTCCAGCGCCGATCTGGCTGGCCAGACGAATCCTTTGAGCTTCACCGCCGGACAGTGTGTCGGCACTGCGTTCCAATGTCAGATAATCGAGCCCGACATTAACGAGAAACTGCAGGCGCTGGCGGATTTCGGATAGAATTTTATCGGCAATCTCACCTTTTCGCCCTTCTAACTGCAGTGTTCCGTAATAATGAAAGGCATCGCCAATTGGCATCTGCACAACGTCCTGAATATGTTTGTCAGCAACACTGACAAACCGGGCTTCTTCCCTCAACCGCGCTCCGTCACAGCTTGGGCAAGGCTGAACGCTCAGATACTTGGCCAGTTCCTCCCGTACCATCTGTGATTCAGTTTCACGATAGCGGCGTTCCATGTTGGGAATAACCCCTTCAAAGGGATGGGATCGGGTAACCTTGTCGCCACGGTCATTAATATAGACAAATTCAACCTTGGTACTGCCTGTTCCCTTTAAAACCAGTTTTTGATGTTCTGTTGGCAGATCTTTCCAAGGTGTCTCCAGTTTAAACCCAAACTGTTTGGCAACTGAGGAGAGCATTGAAAAGTAATAGACGCTGCCTCTATCCCAGCCACGTATTGCACCCTCTGCCAGGCTGAGCTCATTGTTCGTGATGAGCTTATCCTGATTAAAGAACTGATGCGTACCAAGACCATCACAGGTCGGGCAGGCGCCGGCTGGGTTATTGAAAGAGAAAAGGCGAGGCTCAAGATCCTGAATCGCATAGCCGCATTCAGGGCAGGCGAATTTTGAGGAGAAGCTTATATCAGGCTGTTCGCCATCCATAAAGTGGACGATGGCCAAGCCATCAGCCAATTGAAGCGCGGTTTCAAATGATTCTGCCAGTCGTTGCTGCTGGTCAGGGCGTACCTTGATTCGATCAACAACTACTTCCAGGGTGTGTTTCTTATTCTTATCAAGCGCAGGCACGTCATCAAGCTCATAAACGGTGCCATTGACTCTGATGCGGACATAGCCCTGACTTCTCAGCTCACCTAAAAGATTAAGGTGCTCCCCTTTGCGTGCCCGCACAACCGGTGCCAGAAGCATCAGCTTGCTACCTTCCGGCAATGCCAGTACATGATCCACCATCTGGCTCACCTCCTGAGCCTCCAGGGGTAAAGCATGAGTCGGACAGTGCGGTGTACCGGCTCGAGCAAACAGCAGGCGAAGGTAATCGTAAATCTCAGTAATGGTACCCACAGTGGAGCGTGGGTTATGGGAAGTGGATTTCTGCTCGATTGAGATTGCCGGTGACAGACCTTCGATATGATCAACATCCGGCTTTTCCATCATCGACAAAAACTGACGGGCATAGGTTGAAAGAGATTCCACGTAGCGCCGTTGGCCTTCAGCATACAAGGTGTCAAAGGCGAGTGAAGACTTACCTGAGCCGGACAGGCCAGTGATTACCACCAGTTTATCCCGGGGAATCTCAATATTAACGTCTTTCAGGTTATGAGTACGTGCACCGCGAACCAGTATTTTATCCATGGACCTTCCGCTGAATCTGAGAAAAGGTAGCATTGATGAAATGGAAGAGCACCAATGTTTCAGGGCTAAGCATTATAGAGAGACACTGGATGTTAGAACAGGGGGCTCCTGTCATAGAACTTATCATGGTGGTAATGCAGCCATGATCAGGAGTAAAATGTTCGGCTATTCGAAAACAGTACAAACTGATGGTGCTGTCATTTTGTCGATTTCTATGGGGTAAACAAGCCGGATGAGTATTGAGTCGATGACAACCGGTGAACGCCGAGCCGTTACCGGACTGGCGGGCTTATATGTGCTGCGGATGTTGGGTCTTTTTATGGTCCTGCCGGTACTGTCGATTTACAGTGCAGACCTGGAAGGTGCAACACCTGCTCTGATCGGCATGGCGATTGGTGGTTATGGTCTGACGCAGGCTTTACTCCAAATCCCGTTTGGTTTCCTGTCTGATAAAATAGGCCGTAAGACGGTTATCGTTTTTGGTTTGCTGCTGTTTATCGCAGGCAGTGTTGTTGCTGCCATGTCTGAGTCCATCTATGGGGTTATTATCGGTCGCTGTCTACAGGGCAGTGGTGCGATTGCCAGTAGCCTGATGGCGCTTCTGTCTGATTTAACCCGTGAACAGATGCGCATGCGAGCTATGGCGGTTGTCGGTATGAGCATCGGTATCTCTTTCTCGGTAGCACTTGTGTTGGGCCCCGTCATCTCTCAGCCATTTGGACTGGAAGGTCTTTTTTGGTTTACCGCAGTGCTTGCTTCATTGGGGCTGGCGGTTATCTGGAAATGGGTACCAACGCCTCAGCGCTATGATCAACATCGGGATACAGGTGTGCAGAGAGGGCAGCTGAAACAGATCGTTCGGCACCCTGAACTGCTGCGTCTCGACTTCGGTATCTTTATTCTGCATCTGGTGATGACCGCGACCTTTGTTGTGGTGCCATTGCGTATGGTTGAGCTGGGCTTGGCAACCGCGAGTCACTGGATGGTTTATCTTCCCATAATGATTCTCTCTTTCCTTGCGATGGTGCCTTTTATTATCGTGGCGGAGAAAAAGCGCAAGATGAAGCCGATCTTTATCTTTGCCATTACGCTTGTTGCCGCTTCGCAGCTGCTGATGGGGGGGCTTACGGCAGAAAGCCGAAATGCCCTCTTTATCCTGTTGTTCCTCTACTTTATGGCCTTTAATCTGTTGGAAGCGAGCTTGCCTTCACTGGTGAGTAAGATCTCTCCGGCCGGTCAGAAAGGCGCTGCTATGGGCGTTTACTCCAGCAGCCAATTTCTGGGGGCTTTCGTAGGTGGGGCAGCCGGTGGTTGGGTTTATGGCGAGTGGGGTATTGATGCGGTGTTGATGGCTTGTGGATTGCTGGCGCTACTTTGGGCTGTGGTGGTTCTCCCTATGGCCCCTCCTAAGCATCTGACGGGTAAAGCTGTATCACTACCAGAGCACTGGATGCAGGATACCGAAGGTTTTGTAAAACGTCTTTTGGCTCTGCCGGGCGTTGAAGAGGTTGTGGTTATCTCTGACGAGAAAGCAGCCTATATGAAAATTGATAAAGCACATTTTGATGATCAGGCGCTGGCAGCAGCCATCGCCTGATAAAACTGAATACAGCATTCTGGAGTAAGTTATGTCCCGTGGTATTAACAAGGTCATCCTGGTTGGAAATGTCGGTCAGGATCCGGAAGTTCGCTATATGCCAAATGGCGGTGCGGTCGCTAACGTAACCCTGGCCACCAGCGAAAGCTGGATGGACAAAAATAGTGGTCAGCGTCAGGAAAAGACAGAATGGCATCGCATCGTTTTCTTCGGCAAGTTGGCGGATGTTGTCAGTCAGTATGTGAAGAAGGGCTCTAAGCTGTATGTTGAAGGCAAGCTACAGACCCGGAAATGGCAGGATCAAAGTGGTAATGACAAATACACCACTGAAATTGTTGTAGATGGCTTCAACGGTCAGATGCAAATGTTGGATGGCCGTGGTGGTGACAACAACGGTGGTTACAACGCTGGTGCTAATATGGGTGGTGCTCAAGGTGGTATGGGTGGCAATCAGGGTGGTTATGGTAATAACCCTGCGGCACAGCCTATAGCGCAGCCTCAGCAGAGTAACTTTCAGCAGCAGGCTCCCCAGCAAGCCGCGAACCCGTATCAGCAGCCGGATTACTCTCAGTCGGCACCCCAACAGCAGCCAGCCCCTCAACAGCAAGCTCCTCAACAGCAAGCTCCTCAACAGCAAGCTCCTCGTCCTGCTCCTCAGCAGCAGGCACCACAGCAGCCACAGGGTGGTAACTTTGGCTCTCCTGCCAGTGCTCCGGCTCAAGGCTTTGATGACTTCGATGACGATATCCCGTTCTAATCCGGACGATAGCGCGAGATACATCTGAATAATCGGCGGCGGGGTGAACTCTTAGCCGCTTGCATTGGTTTGTGGGAGCGAGAGATACATGCATATCTTTTTGACGGAGAAAGAGTCCGGACTTGCCAAGGGCTTTCTCAGTTATGCTCAGGGGATTCGAGGGTTGCGTTGCAGTGTGTTTGATGGCGATGCGAATGATGCTGTTGAACTGCAGCGTCAGTTGACTGAAGCAGGTCCTGATTTTGTCGTTAATACCCTGCAGTTTGATGATCTGAATCTGGTTGAGCAATCTCCCGACCGTGCCTGGCAGCTGAATGCTATTCTTCCGGACCATTTGGCTCACATCTGTCTGGATCTGGGCGCTGCCTTGATACAGATCTCTTCCGATGAAGTGATTGGTGAAGTCCGCAACGGTACTTTTCACGAAAAAGATACGGTACACCCGCTGAATACCTTCGGTGAAACCAAATGGCAGGGAGAAGAAGCTGTCCGTCAGCTTCTGAAACGTCATGTCATTCTGCGTTTTGGCACGCTCTTCGATGGGGACGCTGGTAGTGCCTGGGTTTCTCAGATTCTTAATGAGGCTCAGAAACCACAGGATATGCAGGAAGCGGCAGATATCACATTATCGCCAACGGCTCTCTCTGATGCCAGTCGCGTTATCACTGCGATAATTCAGCAGCTTGATGCCGGTGCCGACTGCTGGGGGACTTATCACTATGCCGGAGTAGAACCCATCAGCCGGGCTCATTTTGCAGAACAGGTGATTGAGTTGGCGCAGGAGCGAGGCTTGTTAACCGGTGCTGAAATGGTGCGTGGTGTTTCTGCGACAGCTATGGGGTTGGCGGGGAAGCAGGCTTTGCATCGTGAGATGAGCTGCCAGAAAATTATGGATCACTACGGAATTAAACAACGTAGCTGGCGTCCGGCATTGGTGGAGGCTATCGAGCAGGCCGCTGACCAGAAAGACGCTGACCAACAGGCTGCGGATGAAAAAGAGGAACCATCAGTATGATTACAGCCCTTAGAGCCATTGTTTTCTATGTGGGCTATATGTTCGCACTGATCTTCACCAGCTGTATTACGGCACCTCTGAGTTACTTTATGCCTTTTACTATCAGGGCCTGGTTGATTACCCGCTTTAACTGGTTTGTCCTGGTTTGGCTGCGTATTACCTGTGGTATTCGTACCGAGGTTGAGGGATTGGAAAAGCTGCCTAAGGGGCAGCAAATGGTGATTTTGAGTAATCATCAGTCTGAGTGGGAAACCATCTACCTGCAGCTTGTTGCACAACCTATGAGTACTGTGCTGAAGCGTGAACTTCTGAAAATCCCTTTCTTTGGCTGGGGACTGAAAGCTTTGAATCCCATTGCGGTTGATCGTGGTAAACCTGCCGCAGCGATGAAGCAGGTTCTTAAACAGGGCAAGGCCCGCCTTGAAGAGGGGATGTCTGTTCTGGTCTTCCCTGAGGGGACAAGAACTCAACCGGGAACCCGGGGGAATCATAAAAAAGGTGGTGCCATGTTGGCTACGAATTCCGGTGTTCCGGTTTTGCCTGTGGCCCACAATGGTGGCGAGCACTGGACATCCAGTCCTCTGGTGAAGAAGTCAGGTACGATTAAAGTGGTATTTGGTCCTTTGATACAGACCGAAGGCCGACACGTTAATGAGGTGCATGCTGAGGTGACTGCGTGGCTTGAAAGTCAGGTTGACCGACTTTCTGAGCTTCCGGTACCGGAGAAAAAGGGAGAAGATGCCCAGGCTTCAGCATCCCAGGCACCTTCAGAGCCAAGCCATTCAAAGACTTAGTCATTCAGACCAAGCTAAAGCGTCTTAGGGATAAGACGCTGTCATCGGAGTTGATGCCAGAGGCGCAAGACTTGGAGCATCAATCGTGCCTTCGGCAAACAATTCCCCTGCCTGAACCGTGTAATTGGATACTCGGGTGGTTCGCTCACCCTTCACTTTAAAGCTAATCAGCTCAATCGTGCCCGGCTTAAGGTCTTTATGCCAGTGAAGCTGCTGGTTACGGCTATTCAGCATCACAAGGCCTGCAAAGCGTTCTTTCAGTTTCAGGTGCCAACTGGTTAGGGTTGCGGCTCCCTGATCGACCCGTACGCGATAGTAAAATTCGGTCTGATCACTGGACTGATGATAGTGAACCCCCACTAAACGAATGTCCCAGCCATTGTCCTGAGCGGTTTCTGGTAGGGGAATTAAATTCGCGGCGAAGATTTGGCTGCTGAAAAGGAACAGGCAGGCACTCAGTAGCTTTTTCATGATCAATACCTCTTGTTTATCCCTATCTATCGTTACAGGCGGGATACATTGCTTAACAAGCATTGTAGATGAAATATTGCCAATGAGAAGTAATAGGGCAAATTAAATGTATTTTTGAGAGATTGTTCCGGAAATACTTTTCACAGAGATAAAAAAACCGGCCAAACAGAAAATTTCTCTGTGTGACCGGTCAAAGTTGTCAGAAAACAACAAGAAAATATGAAAGGAAAGAGGGTTAACGCTGTCTGATTACAGGCCCAGATTCTTACAGATCGCGCGGTTTGGCTCGGTCTGGTTCATGGTGTAGAAGTGCAGGCTTGGCGCACCACCGGCGATCAGTTGTTCGCACAGGCGGGTAATCACCTCTTCACCAAACTGACGGATGCTGGCGCTGTCATCACCGTAAGACTCAAGCTGCTTGCGCACCCAGCGTGGGATTTCAGCGCCGCAAGCATCACTGAAACGAGCCAAGCTGCTGTAGTTAGTGATCGGCATAATGCCTGGAATAATCGGAATCTCGATGCCCAGCTTCTGGCAGCGTTCAACATAGTAGAAGTAGCTGTCGGCATTAAAGAAGTACTGAGTGATGGCGCTGTTGGCACCGGCATCCACTTTCTTTTTAAAGTTGAGCAGATCCGCTTCAAAGCTGGCTGCCTGAGGATGTGTCTCAGGATAAGCCGCCACTTCCAGATGGAAGTGATCGCCGGTTTCCTTACGGATAAACTCCACCAGCTCATTGGCGTAACGCAGTTCACCCGGAGAACCCATACCGGATGGCAGATCACCGCGCAGGGCCACGATACGGTCGATGCCTTTGTCGATGTAGAAGTTCAGCAGATCACGCAGGCTGTCGGTGCTGCTACCGACGCAGGACAGGTGCGGTGCGGTATTGATACCGGCTTCACGCATCTCCTGAACGGTATTGATGGTGCGCTCCTGAGTGGAGCCACCAGCGCCATAAGTCACGGAGAAGAAGTTAGGACTCATAGCCGCCAGCTCATCCCGAACAACACGCAGCTTTTCCTGGCCTTGTGGGGTTTTAGGAGGGAAGAACTCAAAACTGATATCGACTGGCTGGCTCATGGCTATATTCCAAAAAAGTTTGTTTGCGTTATTTCTTATTACTTTTTACAGAGTTTGCTTCAGGTGCGCCAGTGAAAGTTTTTTCTATCTTTATGAGTAAAACTCATAGAAAAGGAAAACTGTTGAAAACTAATTACTTAAGATGCGGCTTAATTGATGAGGGTGTTGGGTATTTTTCCTGATCTTCGGGCATAAAAAAGCCCCGTTTTACCCTGGGGCAAAATGGGGCTTGGATACTTTATTCTGGTCATTCAGTCCGGCTGTGCAGGGCATGGCCGGACTGTCTGAAGCAGAGTATTAGTACTTGTAGCTTTCCGGCTTGAACGGGCCTTCAACAGGAACGCCGATGTAGCCAGCCTGTTCTTCAGATAGCTGGGTGATCACACCGCTGAAGCCTTCAACCATGTAGCGTGCTACTTCTTCGTCCAGCTGCTTCGGCAGAACTTCAACGGTGATGTTCGCCGCTTTCTCTTCTGCAGGCAGGTTAGCGAAACCGGCTTTGTACAGGTGGATCTGAGCCAGTACCTGGTTGGCGAAAGAGCCATCCATGATGCGCGATGGGTGGCCAGTTGCGTTACCCAGGTTAACCAGGCGGCCTTCAGACAGCAGGATCAGGTAGTCGCTGCTATCCAGATTCACGTCAGTGCCCGGCTTAGCGTCGCGGAACACCTTATGTACCTGCGGCTTAACTTCTTCCCACGCCCAGTTCTCACGCATGTAAGCGGTATCGATCTCGTTATCGAAGTGACCGATGTTACATACCACAGCACCTTTTTTCAGGGCTTTCAGCATGTTGGCGTTACACACGTTGTAGTTACCTGTGGTGGTCACGATCAGGTCGGTTTTCTGCAGCAGCGGTGCGTTGATAGACGCATCGGTACCGTCGAACCGGCCATTGATAAACGGAGAAACCACTTCGAAACCATCCATGCAGGCCTGCATCGCACAGATAGGGTCCACTTCAGTTACGGATACGATCATGCCTTCCTGACGCAGAGACGCAGCAGAACCTTTACCTACGTCACCGTAGCCGATAACCAGCGCTTTTTTACCGGACAGCAGGTGGTCAGTACCACGCTTGATCGCGTCATTCAGAGAGTGACGGCAGCCGTACTTGTTGTCGTTTTTCGACTTGGTTACCGCGTCGTTGACGTTGATCGCAGGAACCTTCAGGGTGCCTTTCTGCATCATTTCGATCAGACGGTGAACACCTGTGGTAGTTTCTTCAGAAACACCGTGGATGCTGTCCAGCATTGCCGGGTATTTTTCGTGGATCAGAGCGGTCAGGTCACCACCGTCGTCCAGCAGGATGTTTGCATCCCAAGGGCTGCCATCTTTATTGATGGTCTGCTCCAGACACCAAACGTACTCGTCTTCGGTCTCACCTTTCCAGGCAAATACAGGGATCTCACCGGCAGCGATAGCCGCAGCAGCATGATCCTGCGTGGAGAAGATGTTGCACGAAGACCAGCGAACTTCAGCACCCAGCGCGACCAGTGTTTCGATCAGAACCGCAGTCTGAATGGTCATGTGAATACAGCCGATGATTTTAGCGCCGGCCAGCGGTTGCTCAGCACGGTACTTTTCACGGATCGCCATCAGTGCAGGCATTTCAGATTCTGCGATGCGGATCTCGTTACGGCCATAGTCAGCAAGAGTGATATCAGCGACTTTGTAGTCATTGAAGCTCATAGGTTTCTCCATTCGGGTGAATGGGCGCCCTTGCAATTAAAGTTGGCACGGGACTGAGCGTAGCGGAGAAGGCTCCGTTGCAGCGCCCCTCAGTCCTGTGTGAGTGTCGCTTGCGGAATTGCCGAAAGCGACCATCTGCCGGAAGCTGCTCAGAAAACAGTCAGCCAACAGACCAAAATTCAGATACAGCAAAGCAGGAGCAAGCTCCTGCTTCGTGGTGTGCCCGAAGCCGTAAAGTCCCGGGCACAATAACAAGCGTCTATCTCTTACAGGCCGGCAGCGGCTTTCAGATCATCAGCTTTGTCAGTTTCTTCCCAAGGGAAGGCGGTAAAGGTGTCATCACCGACCGTCATCTCAAACGGGTTGCGACCGAAGTGGCCATAGGCCGCAGTCAGGCGGTACATAGGGTGCAACAGATCCAGCATACGGGTGATCGCGAAAGGACGCAGATCGAAGTGCTCACGAACCAGCTTGATGATGGTGTCGTCAGATACTTTGCCCGTGCCGAAGGTGTTGATGGATACAGACGTCGGCTCAGCAACACCAATGGCGTAGGACACCTGAATCTCACAACGATCCGCCAGACCCGCAGCAACGATATTTTTCGCCACATAACGGCCTGCATACGCGGCAGAACGGTCAACCTTGGATGGATCTTTACCGGAGAACGCACCACCACCGTGACGCGCCATACCACCGTAAGTGTCTACGATGATCTTACGGCCGGTCAGACCGCAGTCGCCCACAGGACCACCGATTACGAAGTTACCGGTTGGGTTGATGTGGAACTGAGTGTCTTTGGTCAGCAGCTCAGCAGGGATCTCCTGCTTAACGATCAGCTCCATTACCGCTTCACGCAGGTCTTTCTGAGAGACTTCCGGGTTGTGCTGTGTGGACAGAACAATCGCATCGATCGCAGACACTTTACCGTTTTCATAACGGCAGGTGACCTGAGATTTTGCATCCGGACGCAACCAGTTCAGCTGGCCGCTCTTACGGGCTTCAGCCTGACGCTCTACCAGGCGGTGAGCAAAGGTCACAGGAGCCGGCATCAGAACGTCGGTTTCGTTAGACGCATAGCCGAACATCAGCCCCTGGTCACCAGCACCCTGATCTTCCGGTTTCTGACGATCCACACCCTGTGCAATATCCACAGACTGTTTACCAATCAAGTTGATGATGCCGCAGGTGCTGCCATCAAAGCCTACATCAGAAGAGGTATAGCCAATGTCGTTAATAACGCCACGAACCAGATCTTCCAGGTCGATCCAAGCGGATGTAGAAATTTCACCAGAAACAATGGCAACACCAGTTTTCACCATGGTTTCACAGGCAACACGGGCGTATTTATCTTCCGCCAGAATTGCATCTAACACGGCATCAGAAATCTGGTCAGCGATTTTATCCGGATGGCCTTCAGATACAGATTCAGACGTAAATAAAGAGTATTCGCTCATGATTCTCTTATTACCCTCAAAGGAGTTGAAAATAAGGAATTAGCCAAGGCTGTTTTGTTTGAATGTTAATTCAAGGGGAAACGGCCCGACCTCCTGTAACAGCTAACGACGTTTAGCTGTCGGTTGATTTAGCAGTCCCGGCATTTGGCCGGTTCTGCCTGTAATAGCGTTTGACCTAGGAAGCTCACTTCGGCCTGCTCAGAACATCGCAAAGACAGACAAAAATGTGGGATGGAATCACTCCGTTGGACGCGCTTAAAGTTAGTCAGTAATTGTAGCAACTGAATTCATCGGATACACAGTGAAATTTATTAAAATTCACCTGCGCAGGATTCATTTGTCATGAACTCAGGTCTTTCTTTACCGGATAGCCGCCTTATCCGATCATCTGAGGCGTTAAATCAGCTGACCCGCAGATAAATAGCCCTTTGGGTTTGAAGCCTGAGGCCAGATCAGCGACAATACGCGCCTATTTTCCGGTGGTTTGCTTCGATTGTGTGGCTATCTGGGTGAGTCTCTTTTCTGAAGCTGCTTATTAATTGAGCAGTGTCAAAGACTTAGCCAGATATCTGTATAAACAGGCAGGCCATGAAACATTTTTTGTGGCCCTGCCACACACCCTGGAGTCTGGAAAGCATGCCTTCCCGTTCTGATTTAGCTAATGCCATCCGTGCCCTGAGCATGGACGCCGTTCAGAAAGCCAAGTCCGGTCACCCCGGCGCCCCGATGGGGATGGCTGATATTGCTGAAGTACTATGGAACGACTTCCTGCAACACAACCCAAGCAACCCGAACTGGGTTAACCGCGACCGTTTTGTGCTGTCTAACGGCCACGGTTCTATGCTGCTGTATTCTCTGCTACACCTGAGCGGGTACGATCTGTCTATCGACGATCTGAAAAACTTCCGTCAGCTGCACGCCAAAACCGCAGGTCACCCTGAGTACGGTTACGCACCGGGCGTTGAAACCACCACTGGCCCTCTGGGCCAGGGGATCGCTAACGCGGTAGGTATGGCGGTTGCTGAAAAAGCCTTAGCGGGCCAGTTCAACCGTGACGGTCACGAGATTGTCGATCACTACACCTACACCTTCCTGGGTGATGGCTGCATGATGGAAGGTATCTCCCACGAGGTATGTTCTCTGGCCGGTACGCTGGGTCTGGGCAAACTGATCGCTTTCTACGACGACAACGGCATCTCTATCGATGGCGAAGTTGAAGGCTGGTTCACCGACAACACTGAGCAGCGTTTTGAAGCGTACGGCTGGCACGTGATCAAAGTTGACGGTCACAACGCTGACGAGATCAAGGCAGCAACCGAAGCCGCTAAAGCAGAATCCGGTAAGCCAAGCCTGATCATCTGTAAAACCATCATCGGTTTTGGTTCGCCAAACAAAGAAGGCAAAGAAGATTGCCACGGCGCACCTCTGGGTGATGATGAAATCGCACTGACCCGCGAGCGCCTGAACTGGCCTCACGCGCCATTCGAAATCCCTGCGGATATCGCAGCGGGCTGGAATGCACAGGAAAAAGGTGCCGCAGCAGAAAGCGCGTGGAACGAGCAGTTTGCAGCTTATGAAGCGGCTTACCCTGAACTGGCAGCGGAGCTGAAGCGTCGTATGTCTGGCGACCTGCCAGCTGACTTCGCTGATAAAGCCGATGCTTATATCAAAGCCTGCCAGGAAAAAGGCGAGACCGTTGCCACCCGTAAAGCGTCTCTGAACAGCCTGAACGCCTTTGGCCCTGAGCTGCCGGAACTGCTGGGCGGTTCTGCGGATCTGGCACCATCCAACCTGACTTTCTGGAACGGCGCAAAAGCGATCACTGCTGATGACGCATCCGGTAACTACATGCACTACGGTGTACGTGAGTTCGGTATGGCGGCCATCATGAATGGTGTTGCTCTGCACGGCGGTTTCGTTCCTTACGGCGCAACCTTCCTGATCTTTATGGAATACGCCCGTAACGCCGTACGTATGGCGGCGCTGATGAAGCAGCGCGCTATCTACGTATTCACGCACGACTCTATCGGTCTGGGTGAAGATGGCCCGACGCACCAGCCGGTTGAGCAGGTGCCAAGTCTGCGCGGCACGCCAAACATGAGTGTATGGCGTCCATGTGATGCAGTTGAAACGGCTGTAGCCTGGAAAGCCTCCCTTGAGCGTACCGATGGCCCAAGCTCTCTGATTCTGTCCCGTCAGAATCTGGATCACCAGCCACGTAACGACGAGCAGCTGGCGAATATCGCCCGTGGTGCATACGTGCTGAAAGATTGCGAAGGCACCGCCGATGCGATCCTGATCGCCACCGGTTCTGAAGTGGCGCTGGCGCTGTCTGCCGCTGAAGAGCTGACTGCTAAAGGCAAGAAGATCCGCGTTGTTTCCATGCCGTCTACTGATCGTTTCGACGCTCAGGACGCTGCATACCGCGAATCTGTACTGCCAGCTGACGTAATCACCCGTGTTGCTGTTGAGGCGGCTCACAAAGACTTCTGGTACAAATATGTAGGTCTGGAAGGCGCCATCATCGGTATGGAAACCTTCGGTGAATCCGCACCGGCGAACCTGCTGTTTGAAGAGTTCGGTTTCACCACTGAAAACGTGGTGGGCACCGTTGAAGAACTGCTGGAAGAGCTGGACGACTAATCGTTTAACGATCCGTTATCCCGCTTTTTAGCGTAAAAAGGCAGCCCTCGGGCTGCCTTTTTGCGTTTTTAGTAGCGGATAAATAACAATCTCCGGTAGGTCGGATAAGCGCCGTGGCGGGCCATCCGACACATCTTTGTCGGGTTACAACATCTGTTTACAGTGACAGATTGCGGTCAGCCTTGGGAAGCTGATCCTGCTGATGGCCCAGCAGTAGCGCGGTTCGGCCCTGCAGCCACTGCTCCAGACGGGGACGGATGATCTCCCGGGTGGTCTGGTCCACACCGCGGAACGGCTCGTCCAGAATTACCAGCGGCGCATCTTTTAACAGGATACGGGCTATAGCCAGGCGTCGTGCTTGTCCACCGGAGAGCTGGCGACCCGTTTCACCGACCCAGGTCTCCAGCTGATCCTCAAAATGCCTTACCTCATTCGCCAGTTCTACCTGTTCCAGCACCTGCCAGAGTTCGTCGTCGCGGGCATCCGGTTTTGCCAGCCGCAGATTTTCTGCGATAGAAGTCGCAAAAAGACCTGTCTGCTGTGTCAGGTAGCCCAGCTGCTGCAACCAGAGAGAATCCGGTAGCTGTGTCAGGTTGAAGTTTTCCTTTTGGTCTGCCGATTGCAGTGTAATGCGTCCCTGGCTCGGTTGCAGCTGACCAGCCATCAGAGCGGCTAGCGTACTCTTGCCGGATCCGGACGCCGCCAGTATCGCAACGCTTTCGCCCCGGTTCAGAGTCAGGCTGAAATCATCCAGTACCGTCTGTTGCTGATAGCTCAGGCAGATCCGGCTGAACTCAAGCGTCCGCCAGTTTTGCAGCAAGGATTGGCTCTGCACTGAAGGCAGAAGGGCTGCATCGCTCTGATGTTTGGGCTGTTGCTGCAGTCCGGTTGCCCGGTTAAGGCGTGTAGCGGCTGCAAGGGTGCCGCCCCAGTTCGCAAAGGCCATCGGCAGAGCCTGATAAGCTTCCTGCAGCGCCATGATCGCCAGCGGCAGCATCACCAGTACCGGAGCGCTGATCGCATCCTGTTGGTAGGCTGCAGCCAAAAGCACCAGTACGCCGGCCACGACCAGTTGCAGTAACAAGGTCTGTAAGCTTTGTCCCCAGGCGATCAGTTGTTGCAGTCGGGCCTGATTCCGGATCAATTGCTCCTGAGCGGCAAGACGCTGTTGCTGATGAGTCGTCAGGCTATGGCTGGCCTGCAATTCGCCTAAAGCTTGCAGGTGTTCAATCAGCTGGCTGCGCTCCTGCTCCTGAAGTGCCGCCAGACGGGCGCTCAGATTGCGCCCGGCCAGCGCCATGCCGAAGGTGGCGCAGGCCAGCAGCAGTAACAGTACCAGCCCCGCCAGCAGAGCCGCTGCCGGTGAGAAGATCGCCAGTACAGCCACCAGCAGCGCGGATACTGCTGCAGCGACCAGTGGCGGAGCCAGCAGGCGCAGGTAAAGATTGTCCAGTGTTTCTACATCGGTAATCAGGCGATTGACCCATTGGGAGGCCCGCCAGCGGGCCAGTGTCATCGGGTCGGTGCGGGTCATGCCGGCAAACAGCTGCTGACGCAGTCGGGCTAACAGGCGCAGTACAGTGTCATGGTTGTACACCCGCTCAAGGTAGCGGGTCACCGTTCGGGCGAGGGCAAAAAAGCGGATGCCGCCACCGGGAGTGTAGATATCCAGAGCGATGGCAGTGCCCGCTGCCCAGGCCAGTGCGGTAACACCAGTGGCGGTGATAAACCAGCCGGACAATCCCAGAAGTCCCAGCGCAGAAAGCAGCGTCAGCAACAGCAGGACACTGCCCATCCAGAGCCGGGGCGCTTCCTGCTTCAGCAGTGCCAGCCAGGGTTTAAGCGGGTGCATGGCAGTCTCCTTGTGGATTGTCGGACGAGTAAACCGTGGCGTCCGGCAGCACCAGATGCTGATCGGCCAGTGTCAGAAAGGCCGGGTCGTGGCTGGCGATGATCAGGCTGCAGCCCTGTTGTTTCAGCGTATGCAGCAGGGCGATCAGTTCAGCCGTGGCGTCCTGATCCAGGCTGGCGCTGGGTTCATCCAGTAACAGCAAGCGGGAAGGACTCAGCAGCGCCCGGGCCAGAGCCAGTCGTTGCGCCTGCCCGCCGGATAGGTTTTTACCGCCTTCCAGCAGGGGAGAGTCCAGCCCTTGCGGCTGCTGGGCTAACAGAGTGGCCAAGCCGACCTGCTGAATCGCCTGCTGCATCTGTTCCCGACTGGCGTCGGGGGCGGCCAGTTGCAGGTTTTCGGCCCAACTGCCCTGAAAAATAAAGGCCTGCTGCTGCATCCAGATCAGAGGTTCCGTACCGGGCTTGGCCCCCCGGATGCAGATCTGCCCCTGTGTCGGCTGAATAAAGCTTGCCAGCAGGTGCAGCAGAGAGGATTTGCCGCTGCCGGTGCGCCCGGTGATCACCAGCGCCTGTCCCGGGGCTTGGGGGGTAGCCGATGCAGGCAGACTAAGAGAAACCGGCCCCAAGACCTGACCCCGGCCCGGATAGCTCAGGCAGACCTGATGCAGCTCAATCAGCGCTTCAGAAGAGGCCTCCGCCGCTGATTCTGGCGCTGTCTGGTGTTGCGTTTGTTGGGGGTGCGCTTGTGTCTGAGGCGGCTGGCGCTGCAGCAGATCAACCAGACTGTCGGCAGCTCCAAGGGCTGCGGCCCGGTCATGGTACTGCTGGGCCAACGTACGTAATGGCTGAAAAAATTCCGGAGCCAGCAGCAGAATCAGCAGGCCGCTGAACAGGGTCAGCTCTTCCGCCGGGCCCCAATCGATATAACCCAGCAGTCCAAAGCCGATATAGATGGCGACAGCGGCAATGGCGACGGAGGCAAAAAACTCCAGTACCGCAGAGGAGAGAAATGCCACGCGCAGGGTTTTCATGTTTAGCCGACGGTAGCCCTCTGTGGCGCTGACGACTTCGTTGCAGGCGTTATCGGTCTGGCCAAACAGCTGGAGGGTGCTCAGGCCGCGAATCCGATCGAGAAAGTTACCGGACAGACGTTTCAACAATACAAAGTGCTGTTGATTCAGCCGCTCCGCACCCCAGCCCACCAGTGCCATAAACAGTGGGATCAACGGGGCTGAGATCAAAAGAAAAATCGCTGCCAACCAATCCAGATACAGCACCAGCACCAGAATCAGCAGCGGCGACAGCCAGGAGAGCGTCATTTGCGGCACAAAGCGGGCGAAGTAGGCCTGCAGGCTGTCCACCTGCTCCAACCACTGGCTGCTCAGCGCTGCCGGAGAGTCACTGCTCAGATGCACCGGCCCCAGTTCTGCCGTTTTAGCCAGCAGTTGCCGACGGACATTCAGCCGCAGCCGGTTTCCGGCCCGGTTGCCCGCCTGCTCCTGCAGCCCCTGCAACAGGGCTCGTAGCAGCATCAGAGCCAGCAGGGCGATAAAGCCGCTGCTCAGTGTGGTCAGGGATTGCTTTGCCACCACCAACTGGTCCACCAGCCAGGCGATCAGTGCCATCTGTCCGATGATGGTCAGTGTCAGCAGACCACCAAAGAGACGGGCGCTGTTCAGAGCTTTTTTTTCACCGGTAGCCAGCTGATTCAACCATTGCCGGTTACGCGATTTACGGGCTTTTTCATCAAGAGGATCTGAAGACATGAGCATTCTGCCGGAGGCGCTGAAGGAGAAAAGAGAGTACGGGAAAAGCGTAAAGCAACAAACGGAGCCGGAAACAGAACGCCGGAGCTGTCAGGACAGCTCCGGCGGATCTCTCAGGGATCAGTGATAACCTTCACCGGCTTTCACTTTGCCCCGGAACACCCAGTAGCTCCAGGCGGTGTACATCAGGACAAAGGGCACCACGAACAGCAGACCCAGAAGCAGGAACAGCTGAGATTCATGGGCGGAAGCCGCATCCCAGAAGGTGTAGTTAGGGGGAACCACATAGGGCCATTTACTCACCAACAGAGAGATATAGGTTGCGATGAACAAGCCGACCGTTGCCACAAAGGGCAGACCTTCCTGGCGTTTCTGTACCGCCCGGAAAACCCAGACAGCAAACAGCAGGGCGATGAAGGGGAGAATCCAGATCGCGCTGATAGAAGAGAACCAGCGTTCACGAATCATATCGTCCACAAAGGGTGACCAGATTCCTATCAGGGCGAATACCACCAGTACGCCCAACAGCAGACGCGGGGTAATTTTATAGGCCCAGTCCTGAATGTAGCCTTCGGACTTCATAATCAGCCAGGTGCTGCCCAGAAGCGCATAACCCAGTAGCAGACCCACACCGGTCAGTACAGTGAACGGGGTCAGCCAATCCAGCGCACCGCCCACATAGCGCATATTCTCAGTGGCAAAGCCCTGAATGTATGCGCCTACAACGGCACCCTGAGCAAAAGACGCGACAATGGAACCGCCAGCGAACGCCCAGTTCCACAGATAGCGGGAGCTTTTAGCTTTAAAGCGGAACTCAAAGGCCACGCCCCGGAAGATCAGGCCTGCCAATAGCAGAAATACTCCAATATAAAGTGCGGGCAGAAAAACAGAATAGACCAGAGGAAAGGCGGCCAGCAGGCCTGCGCCACCCAGTACCAGCCAGGTTTCGTTGCCGTCCCAGACGGGGGCCACAGAGTTCATCATGACATCCCGGGCGTCTTCATCCGGGGCGAAGGGGAAAAGAATTCCCTGGCCCAGATCGAAACCATCCATCAGCACATACATGATGACGCCGAAGCCGATGATGCCGACCCAAATCAGCGTTAAATCAAATACCGGAGTGCTCATGCTTTACCTCCCTCTTCCAGAGAAACGTGTGCTGCCGAGAAAGGGCGCTTCGCGTGATCGAAATCCCGTTCATGATCGTCATCCTGCGTTTCAATACCCGCCTGGAACAGGCGCAGCAGATAGTAAACACCGGAGGAGAAGACTGCGGCATACACTGCCATATAGCCGATCAGAGTAAACAGGGCCATGCCGCCGGTCAGTGATGGTGTCAGGCCTTCTGCCTGTGTCATCAGACCATAGACCATCCAGGGCGCACGACCGGTTTCGGTGACAAACCAGCCGGCCAGTACTGCCAGAAACGGTGAGACACTCATAAAGGTCAGTCCTTTCAGGAACAGTGGCGAACGCCAGAAACGGTCACCGCGACGCAGCCAGAGGCCGACCAGTGCAAAGCCGATCATGACAAAGCCGATACCCACCATAATGCGGAATGCCCAGAAAACGACCGCCACTGGTGGCCGCTCTGCCGCGGGTACATCCTTCAGTCCCGGCAATTCGCCGTCCCAGTCGTGGGTCAGAATAAAGCTGGCCAGTTTCGGAATCGCAATCTCAAAGTGGTTGGTTTCATTTTCAGAGTCCGGAATGGCAAACAGCAGCAGCGGGACACCGGTACCGCGCTCCCAGTTGCCTTCCATCGCCGCGACCTTGATCGGCTGATGTTTCAGCGTGTTCAGACCGTGGAAATCACCGATCAGCGCCTGAGTCGGCGTCAGGATCAGCAGCAGCCAAAGCGTCATCGACAGCGCTTTTTTGTTGGCTTCCACCTCGCGCTTGCGCAGCAGATACCAGGCGCTGACCCCGGCTACGACAAAACCACCGGTCAGGAAGGACGCCAGTGCCATGTGCAGGAAGCGCCAGATAAAGGAGTCTGAAAACAGCGCCTGGCCCCAGCTGGTGACATAGAAGATGCCATCGCGCAGTTCAACCCCGGCCGGGGTCTGCATCCAGCTGTTGGCCGCCAGAATCCAGTAGGAGGAGATAAAGGTGCCCGTGGCCACCATCACCGCAGCAAACAGGTGAACCCCTTTCGGCACCTTGTTGCGGCCAAACAGCAGTACCCCAAGGAACGCAGCCTCCAGGAAGAAGGCGGTAATCACCTCATAGCTGAGCACCGGCCCCAGAAAGTTGGCCGTGGCGTAGGAAAAATTACTCCAGTTGGTGCCGAACTGGAACGACATCACAATACCGGAGACCACCCCCATGCCGAAAACCACGGCAAAAACCTGAGTCCAGAAAATCGCCAGTCGCTCCCAGAGCGGGTTGCGGGTTTTATAAAACACCCCCTCCAGCAGCGCGATATAGGACGCCAGGCCAATGGTGAACACCGGGAAAATCGCATGGAATGAGACCACAAACCCGAACTGAAGTCGGGAGAGCAGAAGTGGATCAAGCTCCATAGCAAGCCCTCTCTTTGAAAGATTTAAAAAAACGCAAAGTGCTGATGCCGGGTCGACATATCTTGACCGAGATCAGTCCGTATCCGCTAAGCCTACCAGAAGATAAGTCGATGATCCCCTACGACGTTTTGTCGCACCTGTCAATAATCCATAGATATCTTGTGGTTATAGGGTTATATCTTGGTGGAATAAAAGGTTTTCCGGTTCGGGTTGCTCTGCTCCTATAGTCCTGTCCCTTGGTTGTTGCCATACAGGGTTTGCGCTGCAGCGCTATATGCGGGAAAATACGGCACCTTTTTTCAGCGGTTCGCGGTCATTTATACGATATTCCGGCAAGTCGCTGAGATTTCTCATACTGAATTGATGCAGGTGGAGCTTTGTCTAAGTTCAGATTGGCCATTAACGGTTACGGGCGTATCGGGCAGTGTGTGCTGCGCGCCTGTTATGAGCGTCAGGATTGCGCCGATGTTGAGGTAGTGGCGCTGAATGAGTTGTCTGATCTTGAGACCATTACCTACCTGACCCGTTATGACTCGACCCACGGTCGATTTCCTGTGCCGGTGGATTCCGACGCGCGCGGCCTGCTGATCAACAACCACTCCATCCGCGTTTTGAGCCAGTCAGAGCCGGAGCAGCTGCCTTGGGGTGAGCTGGATGTGGATCTGCTTTTGGAGTGTTCCGGTTCTTTTAAAGACAGAGCCAGCGCTCAGCGCCATATCGACAGTGGAGCGAAAAAGCTGCTGTTCTCTCAGCCTGCTGAAGCGGATGTGGATGCCACCATCGTGTATGGCCTGAATCAGGATGAGCTGAACCAGCAACAAACCATCGTTTCCAGTGCATCCTGTACCACCAACTGTGTGATTCCGATTCTGAAGCTGATTGATGATGCCTTTGGTATCGCCCATGGCGTCACCACGACGATTCACTCCGCGATGAATGATCAGCCGGTGATTGATGCTTATCATCAGACCGACCTGCGTCTGACCCGTGCGGCGATGAGCTCCATCGTGCCGGTGGATACCGGCCTGCCGAAAGGGATCGACCGTTTATTACCGCATCTGTCCGGTAAGTTTGAATCCCTGCACCTTAGGGTGCCAACGATGAACGTTTCGGCGATGGATCTGACCTTGTGTGTACAGACCGATACCAGTGCTGAAGAGGTAAACCGTGTGTTGGCCGAAGCAGCGCAGAAACAGTTGTTTGGGCTATTGGGCTATACCGAAGAGCCTCATGCCTCGGTAGACTTCAACCACGATCCGCGCTCCGGCATTGTCGATGGCACCCAAACCCGGGTTTCCGGCAAGCGCATGGTAAAAATTCTATGCTGGTTTGATAACGAATGGGGCTACGCCAACCGTATGCTGGATACCGCCCTGAGCTGGCTGAAGAGCAACTAACACGTTTTGACGCAGATGGCTTTTAAAGGTTGCCTGTAAAGCAAACCAAAGAAGATTCCCGGTGATCAATACCGGAAAACCATGGGCACCCCGAAAGGTGCCGGTGGCATGCAAAGACCACGATTTCTGAAATGACACTCTATTTTTGAAACGACACTAACGGCAGGACAAACTCATGACCGTATTAAAAATGACCGATCTGAAACTGACCGGAAAACGCGTACTGATCCGCGAAGATCTGAACGTACCGGTTAAAGATGGCAAGGTAACTTCTGATGCCCGTATCCGCGCATCTCTGCCAACGATTGAGCGTGCTCTGAAAGCGGGTGCTAAAGTGCTGGTGATGTCTCACCTGGGTCGCCCGACCGAAGGCGAGTACGCGGAAGAGTTCTCTCTGGCTCCGGTTGCTAACTACCTGTCTGACGCTCTGGGTCGTGAAGTGCGTCTGGAAAAGGATTACCTGAACGGTGTTGAAATTGCCGACGGTGAGCTGGTTATTCTGGAGAACGTACGTTTCAACAAAGGCGAGAAGAAAGACGAGGACGATCTGTCCCGCGCTTATGGTTCACTTTGCGATATCTTCGTGATGGACGCGTTTGGTACGGCACACCGTGCGCAGGCATCGACTCACGGTGTGGCTCGTTTTGCTCCTGTTGCCTGTGCGGGTCCTCTGCTGGCGGCTGAACTGGATGCGCTGGAAAAAGCGCTGGCAAACCCTGCTAAGCCAATGGCGGCAATCGTGGGTGGTTCTAAAGTATCCACCAAGCTGGAAGTACTGAATGCCCTGTCCGGCAAGTGCGATCAGCTGATTGTCGGTGGCGGTATTGCCAATACCTTTATCGCTGCCGCCGGTTACAACGTCGGTAAATCGCTGTACGAGGCAGACCTGATTCCTGTCGCGAAGGGTATGATGGCCAAAGCCTCTATCCCGATCCCTGTGGATGTGGTTGTCGCGAAAGAGTTCAGTGAATCAGCAGAAGCGGTCGTTAAAAAAGTTAACGAAGTGGCTGATGACGAGATGATTCTGGATATCGGTCCTGAAACGGCTGCACAGCTGGCTGCACAGCTGAAAGATGCTAAGACGATTCTGTGGAACGGTCCTGTTGGTGTGTTTGAGATCGATCAGTTCGGTAATGGCACCAAAGCCCTGTCTTTGGCGATTGCTGAGAGCGAAGGCTTCTCTATCGCAGGTGGTGGTGACACGCTGGCGGCTATCGACAAGTACGACATCGAAGACAAGGTGTCTTACATCTCGACCGGTGGCGGTGCGTTCCTGGAGTATGTAGAAGGTAAAACGCTGCCAGCAGTTGCGGCGCTGGAACTGGCCGCCAAGCTGCAGGCCGGTGATGTGGATACCTGCTGTGGCAATGGCTGCTGCGATTAATTCGCAACCCTAAATAAATAACACGGAAGCCGGTGGCTGGGTTTTGATCATTCTGAGACTTTTTTCAGGGTGAGAACCGAGCCAGACCGGCTTTTTCGCGATACACTAGCGCCATTCATGCGCCGGAGCTGCAATGTGTTGAATTGAGCATATTCTCCGGGTATCGCTTTGCTATTCTTTATTGATTCTTTGACGATTTTAAAAGGAAACAATCATGGCTTTAATTAGTATGCGCCAGATGCTGGATCACGCTGCCGAACACGGTTACGGCGTACCAGCCTTTAACGTCAACAACCTGGAGCAGATGCGTGCGATCATGATCGCAGCAGACAAAACCGATTCTCCGGTTATCGTTCAGGCTTCTGCTGGCGCTCGTAAGTACGCAGGTGCTCCTTTCCTGCGTCACCTGATTCTGGCAGCGGTTGAAGAGTTTCCACATATTCCTGTTTGTATGCACCAGGATCATGGCACCAGCCCTGACGTTTGTCAGCGTTCTATCCAGCTGGGCTTCAGCTCGGTAATGATGGACGGTTCTCTGATGGACGACGGTAAAACGCCGGCGTCTTACGAGTACAACGTTGATGTCACCCGCCGCACTGTCGAAATGGCCCACGCTTGTGGTGTTTCTGTAGAAGGTGAGCTGGGCTGCCTGGGTTCTCTGGAAACCGGTCAGGCCGGTGAAGAAGATGGCGTTGGTGCAGAAGGCACGCTGGATATGGACCAGATGCTGACTGACCCGGAAGAAGCGGCAGATTTCGTTAAGAAAACCGGTGTTGATGCACTGGCTATCGCAATCGGTACTTCTCACGGTGCTTACAAGTTCACCAAGAAACCGACCGGTGACGTACTGCGTATCGACCGCATCAAAGCGATCCACGAGCGTATTCCGGATACTCACCTGGTGATGCACGGTTCCTCTTCTGTACCTCAGGAGTGGCTGGCGGTGATCAATGAGTTCGGTGGCGAAATCCCTGAAACTTACGGTGTACCGGTTGAAGAGATCGTTGAAGGTATCAAGCACGGTGTGCGTAAAGTCAACATCGATACTGACCTGCGTCTGGCCTCTACCGGTGCGATCCGTCGCTTCCTGGCAGAAAACCCGTCTGAGTTCGACCCACGTAAATACTTCAAAGCGTCTATGGATGCGATGGTTCAGGTGTGTGTGGATCGTTACGAAGCTTTCGGTACTGCGGGCAACGCCAGCAAGATCAACGCTCAGTCTCTGGAAGTGATGTATCAGCGTTACCTGACCGGTGAGCTGGATCCTAAGGTTAAATAATCGTTAATAACGATAGGCCTTAAAAAAGAAAGATCCGAAACCCGCATCGGCCTAGTCGGTGCGGGTTTTTTCATATCCGGGATCAGGGTATAACTGAGCTCTGATAATGAAAGGTATAGCGAGGGCGAGTATGGAAGAATTTATCCACAACCATATCAATGGCATCGTAATGGTGCTGGCGCTCTTGGTTGTCCCCTTTTATCTGCAGAAGATGCAGCAGTGGCATAAAGCCAGTCAGAAGCGTAAGCGTGAACGCAAAAAGCGGCTACGCTGAGCCGCTTTTCTTTATGCCTGTGTCAGAGCTTACGATCTGAACCAGTCCATCAAAGCCCAGCCATCACAGACAGCCCATCAAAGCTCCACTTCTTCCTCAACAATCACTTCCTTCTCTGCTTTGGCGTCAGTCAACCATTCCTGATAAGCCTCAAGCTCCAGTACCTGTTTTACATAGCGCTGCAACGCTTCCGGCAGCGCAATACCGTAGGTGTTAAAGCGACTGGCCACCGGTGCATAAAAAGCATCCGCAATGGAAAACTCGCCCAGTAACCAAGGGCCACCGGAGCGTTCCAGCAGCTGCTGCCAGAGGGTGACAATCCGGTCGATATCTTTTTGCGCTTTTTCACTGGCCTTAAAGCCGGTGTAACTACGGCGTACATTCATCGGCAGCTCGTGGCGGAGGTCCGGGAAACCTGAGTGCATCTCAGCAACAGCGGAACGGCCCAGAGCCATCAGTTGCAGATCCTCCGGCCAGCCTTTCCCATCCAGAAAGCGCAGGTTGATATATTCACACACAGCCAGAGAATCCCACACGGCAAAGTCACCCTCTTTAATCACGGGTACCTTGTTGCAGGGGGTATGCTCTGCCATCAGTTGTGGCATCTGTTCGGTAAACAGAGGAATGCGGATCTCATCAAAGTCGATACCGAACTGCTTCAGCAGCAGCCAGGGGCGAAGGGACCAGGATGAGTAGTTTTTATTGCCGATGACAAGTACAGGTTTGTTCATTGGAATCTCCGTTTCAGTGTTTGGCCAGTGTAGTGTTTGACCCGTGCCTTGTTTGATAAGAGCGTCTGAGTCTTGCCACTGAGTTTGCCGCGCCCTTGGTTACCCAACAAACGAATAAAATTTAACTCAGCTATAAGGCTTTCTTATCCTGCTGGCTGTGCCTCGTTTTTTTTGCCACTATTCCAGCTTCATTTTTGCGCTGAAGCCCCGTGGTTTCAGGCTTGTTGTTTTTATGATTTTGATAGCTCAGAACAGGCGCACCTTATGGATACTGAACTGCTCCGAAGTTTTATCGCCGTGGTGGATACCGGCAGTTTTACCCGGGCGGCACGGCAAATTTTTCGTACTCAGGCGGCGGTCAGTCAGCAGATGAAACGACTGGAGCAGAGTCTGGGTAAAACCCTGTTTGACCGTGAGGGTCGGGCGCTGGAGTTAACCGCCGACGGTAAAGCGCTGGTGAGTTACGCTCGCCGGATTCTGAATCTGCATGATGAAGCCCTGCAGAAATTGCAGCAGGAACCGGAACGCCGCCCACTGAGAATCGGTTGTCCGGATGATTATCTGGTTACCGTGATGCCGAAGCTGATCGGTCTGATTCATCAGCACCTGCCGGGGCTTGAGGTGCAGGTGTTTGGCGGTTCCAGCAGTCGTTTGCGTCCTCAGTTGGATGCCGGTGAACTGGATCTGTCGGTGATGACCCGGCGTGCGGAATCTGATGAAGGCTATCTGCTGTACCAGGATCAGGGGGTTTGGGTGCTGCCCGTGGGAAAATCCCCTGAGGATTATGACTGCCTGCCGCTGGCACTGGCGGAACCGGACTGTAAATTCCACAGTACCGCCCTTGATGGGCTGGATAAACTGGGGCGTGATTATCAGGTGCTGGCGGTGGCTAACAGCACGTTGTTTTTGTCTGAGATGGTGCGCCGCAACGGCATGATCAGCGCCATGATTCGCTCCAGTGCGCCGGAGGATCTGACCCTGATCGAAGCGGGGACACTGCTGCCAGAGCTGACCTCGGTTTCCGTTGCGCTGGTGATGTCGGCAACGGCGCATCCGAAAATGCCTGCAGCTTTGGTGCGACAGATCAGCCAGCAGTTTGCAGCCGAAGAACATTAGCCGTAATTGAGCTTACAGCCCCGTCTCAGTACACTTGCGCCCTGTGTTTCATTTTTTCAGCCTGTGGATAAAACAATGTCATTTGATAAGTTACGAAGCCTCGTTTATTCAACGGAAACTGGCCGCCTGTGCCCAGACTGCGAACAGCCGGTGGATAGCTGCACCTGCAAGCAGGCGGATGATGTGGTGCCGGAAGGCGATGGCATTGTGCGTCTTAAACGGGAAACCAAAGGCCGTAAAGGCAAGGGCGTCACCCTGATTGAAGGTGTGCCGGCAACCCCGGCCGAGCTGAAAAAACTGGCCAAAGAGCTGAAGACCCGCTGCGGTGTTGGCGGTGCGGTTAAGGATCATGTGATTGAGATTCAGGGTGATCAGCGGGATCTGCTGATGACCCTGCTGACCGATAAAGGCTTTAAGGTGAAAAAGGCCGGTGGCTGATTGGTTTCTCTATGTGATCGAAACCGATGGAGGCCGCCTCTATACCGGTATCACTACGGATGTTGAGCGCCGTTTTGCCGAGCATGAGTCCGGCAAGGGCGCGCGCTTTATGCGCGGGCGTAAAATTTATCAGCTTCGTCATCAGCAAAAGCTGGGCAGTCGTAGTCTGGCATTGAAAGCTGAATATGCTTTTAAGCAGTTATCACGGAATCGCAAGCTTTACTGGATCGATCAGGGGTATATTCCCTTTGACGCCAACAGCGGCAAAATAGCGCAGGGGGCGTAAAAGAGTATCGACCCGGTTAACCTCTGCTTATAATTGCCTTTGCTTTCTATCAGCAGGCTCTAATAAAAGGAGCTCTCTTTATTTGAGCTGCATTCATACGTTATGAGTACCGCACTATGAATAAACCGGAAGATAATCGCGCCTATGGCGAAGGGGATAAATCATTTCTGACCGCGGGTGGTGAAACTGGCTTGAAAAAGCTGGCAGATGATTTTTATCAGGCGATGCAAACTATGCCTGAAGCGAAGCATATTCTGAGTATGCATGAGGAAGACCTGGCGATTTCCAGCGACAAGCTCTACCGTTTTCTTTGTGGTTGGCTGGGAGGCCCTAAACTGTACCGGGAAAAATACGGGTCCATTGCGATACCAAAGGCGCATGCCCATCTGGATATCGGTATAGAGGAACGTGATGCGTGGTTGGGATGTATGGCGGAAGCACTGAAAGATAAGGACTACCCGCAGGATTTTAAAGATTACCTGCTGGAAGCGCTGATGTTTCCTGCCAACCGATGCCGGAACCGCTGATACACGCCTGATGTTAGCTAAGGGCTGGCTCTGCAGGATGGGGGGCTTGTCGCTCGCCTATTCTTCAGCCCTATGCTGTCATTTTATCAAGGCGAATACGCTAATCCCCAATCTCTGATAATGGAAGAGGCTCCCTACTTTACAAATTTAGACAGCAGTCTTATGTAGGCTGATTGGTACGTTATGGAGTTTTCTGTAATTTCATACGAGAGTTCGTCTCCATTCCATGAACGGTAAGATTTAGCGGCGGGCTGTTCGCTAATCAGTGAAAAACCATCGTCCATGTAAACCCCCGCCTGATTGTAATTCTCATTCGCCCCGCCAACAATAAACCCCGGAGGCGGGCCGTAAGAGCTGTTTACATTATCCCAGTCAGAGCCATCCGCAAACCACATGTGATAGAACTCATCGACGCTGTTCTCAGCACCATACTGGCTCATATTTGACAGATAGGTCATCGACATGGGGTTGAGGCCATGCAAATAGTTTAAATAGATTCCTGCAAGTGCTTTCAGCTCGGTGTTGTCTGCGCTCCCTAAATGATACGTAACGGGGTTGTAAACACTGTTTCCGGCTTGGGCTTTTACCCGATTACTGCCCCAATAATAGGTGTCTATATAGCTAAGATAGCCATCTTTCTTTGTTTTGAACTGACGGAGGGGGGCGAAGTCGTTATAAGGGCTTTCCAGCAGCTCTAAATATTTGTCTTTTATTAATGAGACCAGGGTACTGTCTGCACCTGTGAGCGTTGTGTAATAACTGACGGCATTCTGACTTTCTTCAATTATCCCATCCGGGTCCAAATAGCCCCCGGCATCTGAAAACATCGGGATATCTTTATAGTTTGTGGATATGTAGTTTTTGTACGCGGTTTCCCCGGTTAAGGCAAAAAGGTAAATGGCGGCATTGACGCGGTTGGCTTTTTTATCCGAAAGGCTATCTTCAGAGTCAGCATTTACAAAAAGTGAGTTATCAAAGGCGTCACTGAGGGTGCTTTCATTGTTGCTTACCCAGTTCCAGGCGCTAATGGCGGCATTTTCCAACGTGGTAGCGTAGGTTGGGTTGTTCTCTTTAAAAATTATCGCGGCGTGGGCAAAAGCCCCCGCGGCAGAAATTGTCGCTGACGCACTCTCCGGGCCGTACCGCCTCTTTACGCTGTCACTGCTGGGTGGTGGCGTTGCATCCCAGCTCACAGAGGCAATCTTATGTAGAACAGAGCCGTTAGCATTCTGCATTCTGAGTAGCCAATCAAGCTCATACTTAACTTCATCCAACAGGTCGGGAATACCGTTGCCTGATTCGGCAATATTGTAATCGTCGCCCCAGATTGCTGGGTTTTCACTGTAAGCAAAGAGCAGGTTATGCAAAGCCCCATCGGCAAAATTGACGTATTTATTGAAATCGCCGGCATCATACCAGCCGCCTCTTAGGTCTTTGCTTGTACTGATGTCGGTATTGGAAATTAAGCGCGCATCACTGTCCTGTTCCAGCCCTAAGTGACTGGCTGAGTCTGTCCATTGGCTATCAACGAAAGGGTATGCTTTGGTAAACCCGGCTCGTTGGTAATAAAAGGTTCTGACGGCCTGCTTCAGGACCGATGCATAGACATCATTGGATATCCTGAATGTGTATGAGGCTTTTTCCTGCGCTTTGTCGTAGAGGTAGTATTCACCGGGGCTGCTGAACTGGCTGAAGTCAAAATGCCAGATCTTATCGCCTGAATCTGTATCGGTTAATCCATTATTAAAAGCAGTGACTTTTCCTGTGTAAACAAGCGTGTCGTCAGATGCTTTTCGCACTTCCAGTGAATTGCCCGGTGAATAGGTGCTGGTGGCATTAAAGCCAATTTTGGGGTCGGTAATAATGGCTATCTTTGTTTGATCAGGTTGGTAGCCGAATTGGTCAATTTTTATATGTTGGGTAACGGTTTTCCGTATTTTCTCATTATCCGGGCTGTTATCTGAACCGGAAGAGTTGTCAGACCCACTGCACCCCAGAGTCAGTAACATGACAATTGATATGAGAAGTTTTTTCATGGTTATCCTTAACCTTATTACGGACTAAGAGCAGGCACTTATTGGATAGACTTCACCTGTTTTATCTGAAGTTCGTTAAGAACTCAATTTCATAGTGGGATCTCTCCCTCCCGAATACGGAACCAGACCGCGATACTGTAGCGGGTATCGTGGGCGGTCAGCACTTCGTGGGGAAACTCTTCCGACAGAAATGCCGCGACAGTGCCTGCCTTGGGCAGAAGCGTGGTAATCGGCTCATCGCTGCTTTTACCCTGTTCATCGATCTCGGGATACAGCACAAACTCACCGCCTTTCTCCGGTGTCCAGCCATGGTTCAGATAGAACACCAGCGTCATAATGCGGTTACGTTGGCCTTTAAAGCTATCCACATGCTTTTTGTAGAACTGACCCGGCTCATAGATCGCATACATGGCTTCGTAGTGGTTCATACCCAGAAACAGTCGGCGGTTTACAGCGGTCATCAGCTGATCGAGCATCTGCATAAAGAGATTCTGAGTCTCATTAATATTGTCCAGCCAGCAGATGCGGTCTGAGCGAATATCCTCCCGGCGGACAAAATCCAGCTCTCGGCCAATGCCTGCCTTATGGAACTTTTCCTGTTCATCCAGTGCCAGAAGGTCACTCTTTAAAAGATCGACAAAAGGTTCGCTGAGAAAATTTTCAATGACGCCCCAGCCATTCTGGTAGAGCGCAGAGCAGATCTGGTCAATATCGTAGACACTGATCAGAGATGCCGTCTGTGCTTCATTTTCCAACTGTGGGTTCAGGATAGGTTTCATCGGGGCCTCGTAGCAAAAGTCGGTGCGGAGTTATGACTTAATGCTCCACCAGCATGGCTTATACCTTATGTCGGTAGGGTGGGGAAGTCGTCAGAATCCTGTTAAATAGAAGATAGTTCGTTCACGTTGTATTATTTTTCCCGCTACTTATTTTATTATCTAATGATAATAGCCTGTTTCAGTGCTCTGGTATGAAAATGACCAGAAATATTGGTTGATCACGAAACATTTTTGCTTGATGTCTATCAACCTGGAAAAGCACTTAATTAGTAAAGATAAAGATACAAGAAAAATGTGACTTAGAACTACATTTACCCGATGCAGGGATGCATCCTTGGGCGGATTGATGAATAATGCTGCACTAATAAAAACAGGTATAAGGCGGCGATATGCCAAGTGGTAACCGAGCGCTACTGATCGAGAAAGCACGACGCACTGTCCAGCGAGGACTGGTGAGTTATCTTTTGCGGGCAACAGTTTGGCCGACACTTTTCTCAACCGTACTTTGTTATGGTTTCTATCTGGTCTGGAATCCGGGGGCTTTTAATATTCCGGTTGCCCTTGCTTTACCGGTACTGACGCCTTTGTCCATCACGGCTCTGATTACACTTCCTAACTATCGTTTGTTTAAAGCCCTTGCTGAAGAGCATTCTATTCTTGAACGTGAGGTTCATCGCCGTCGTTCACTGGAACATGATCTTCGCCTTCAGGCTAACACGGATACTCTGACGGGACTGTCTAATCGCCGCGCCTTTTTTGAAGAAGGCGTTCGTCGTCTTGAGCTTGAATCTCAGACACTGGTGATCATTGATCTGGACTTCTTTAAGCAGGTCAATGACCGTTATGGTCACGATATTGGTGACCATGTTCTGGTCCATATCGCCCGAATGCTGTCCGATCACTTTGAGCCTGAAGCGCTGCTGGCGCGCATGGGTGGCGAGGAGTTCGCCCTGCTATCCAGCATGAAAGAAGATGAGTTAATTGAGCAGCTGCAATACCTGAATAGCTTGCTGACCGGTCAGCCTTTGGTTGTGCTGGGGCGTAAAATAAACACCAGCCTTAGCGCGGGTGTCGTTAAGGTGGCGCAGGATGGTAGCTTGCAGGAAGGTATCATTACCGCTGACACCTACCTCTATAAAGCTAAAGCTAACGGTCGTTGTCAGGTTCAGTCTGCTTAAGTGCAGCCTTACTGCTCCGACACTCATTGTCAGGAGCTTCTATGTTCTATCAATTCGCAGAATCGTCATTAGGTTATCTGATGCTTGCTGAGCAGAAGGCAGGAGCCGGTTTGTCTTTGCTGTATATCGGTGATGCTTCTGAGTCCTTGATGAAGGCGGCACAGGCCGCTTTTCCGGATCAGCACTGGCAAGAGTCTGATCATCTGACGCCATATCTTGCGCAGATCTGTTCTGCGCTGGTCAACAAAACCCCTTTCCCGGAACTGCCACTGAATCTGGCCGGAACCGCTTTTCAGCAGCAGGTCTGGCAGATGTTGCAGCAAATACCCTATGGTGAAACCCTGAGTTACAGCCAGCTGGCTGAGAGGCTGGGCATGCCCAGTGCTGTGCGGGCTGTAGCCAGTGCCTGTGGTGCGAATCAGCTGGCGTTGCTTATTCCCTGTCATCGGGTCGTGCGGAAAAACGGAGATCTGTCGGGTTATCGGTGGGGTGTGGCCCGTAAACGCCAATTGTTAGTGCTGGAGGGGGCCGTTGTCTAGCGTTACGGTTTTACTGGCTGTGTTTAGCCATTCCTTCGAGGTCGTCAAAAGGATCATTGACGACCTCGGAGAACATCCGTTCTGAGGCGACCGATTAAAACAGGTGCGACGGTACCAAAGACTCTACATACAGCACCACATCTTCCAGAATATTCTGGTCCCGCGGTGAGAGTTCAGTCTGGCTCAGTTCCACCAGACGCTGATTGAACTGCTCTGGTGTCAGGCTGCTGACTGCCGGATCATTGATCCGTTGCCAGCGGTACTCATCCCACTGCTGTTGTTCTTCACCGGTTAGCCAATCCTTGTAGTTACGGGCTTTGTAGCGGAAAAACATCTGTTCCAGACGAGGATCCTGAAACGTTGGCTGAAGCTCATGAAGCGACTCTGCCGGTGTCTCCCGAATCATCTCCATCTGATCTTTATCATGATGACCAAAGAAGCCGCCACCATAAAGCATCAGATCCGGGTCATCAGAACCGCCTTCAAACTCAGGTGCACTAAATACCGCCTGCAGTTTCGCAGTCAGATCGCCCAATCCAGCCAGCACCTTCCAGTGCCCTCGGCAGGTATCCAGGCTGATGCCGGTACGGGCTTCAACGTTTCCATCCACCATGCTGACCGGCAGCACCACAGGGCAGCGGTTAATGTGGATAACCTTAAGAGGAATACGGGGCTGATCGAGCTCGCTCTGAGCGGTAAAGACACGACGCTGAATCTCTTCGGCGGACAGGCCGCCAAGCTCTGAGGGATCCGCCATCAGGTCATAACAGATAACGCCGTTCTTATTAGTCGGATGCTGCGCTAATGGCACAACAACAGCGGCATTGCCCCGGGCAGCACCAAACATGCCGGAAATATGCAATACCGGCTTGCGGCTTACCAGATCCAGCTGATCAGATACTTTGTGTTTGTTACGCAGATCAAACAGGTGCTGATACAGCTTGGGTTGTTTGTCCCGGATCAGGCGCGCCATAGCAATCGTTGCCCGAACATCAGAAACCGCATCGTGAGCCCCTTCGTGGGCAATACCATTAGCCGCTGTCAGATGTTCCAGCTTAAAACTGGGTAAGCCCTGGTCGTTTAATGGCCATTCGATGCCCTCAGGCCGAAGGGCATAGGCGGTGCGTACCACATCGATCAGATCCCAGCGGGAATTGCCGTTCTGCCATTCACGCCCGTAAGCATCATAGAAGTTACGGTATAGGGTATGACGGGTCATCTCATCATCAAAACGCAGTGAGTTATAACCCAGAGCACAGGTGTTGGGCTGACTCAGTTCATGATGAATATTGGCTATAAACTCTGCCTCAGGGATACCGTTTCGCTGTGCATCCTGTGGCGTAATGCCTGTAATCAGGCAGGCATCAGGATGAGGCAAAAAATCATCTGCAGGCTGGCAGAACCATTCAACCGGCTCTGCTATTTCATTCAGATCCAGGTCGGTGCGAATACCGGCGAATTGTGAGGGACGATCGCGGCGGGGATCGGCACCAAAACTTTCATAATCGTGCCAGAACAATGTGGGCTGAGAACTCAAGGTTCAGGTCCTTACTTTTATCAGGGCCTGTTGCCTGTAACCTGATCAGCTCCGACTCTGCCGGAGCTGAGATTCTGTTGTTGAATCAGGGCAGGTTACGTGGCCAGGATACATTTAATTCAATCTGAGAACGTTGCGGCAGGCTGTGATAGCTTACCTGAATCTCATCCTGCTCGGATTGGGTGTAGCGACGAATGACTTCAACCAGTTCTCTTTGCAGGCGAGGCAGAAAATCAGGCTGGTTTCGCTGCATACGATCCTGAGAAATCATTACTTTTAGTCGTTCCCGGGCAACATCCGCTGACTGACAACTGTCTTTTTGGAAAAAATTACGCAAACGCTTCATCGCCGACCTCCAAACATCCGGCTGAACAACCCTTTTCTTTCAAGCTCTGTAAATCGCATTGGTAGCTCTTCACCCAGGAAGCGGGCAACCGTGTCACTATAGGCTTGCCCGGCATCGCTGTCACTATCGTGCACCACAGGAATCCCCTGATTCGATGCGCGCAGAACGGCTGGTGACTCAGGAATAACACCCACAACCGGAATCGCCAGAATCTCTTCAATATCCTGAACCGACATCATATCGGAGTGCTCAACGCGTTCGGGGTCATATCGGGTAATCAAAAGATGCGCCTTAACAGACTCCCCTTGCTCTGCTCGGCGGGTCTTGGAATCCAGCAAACCAATAATGCGGTCAGAATCCCGTACCGAGGAGACCTCAGGATTACTGACTACAATCGCTTCATCCGCATAATACATTGCCATAACAGCACCGCGCTCAATGCCCGCAGGGGAGTCACAGATAATAAAATCGAACTCTTCTTTGAGAGCGTCGATGACATCTCCAACCCCTTCGTAGGTCAGTGCATCTTTATCCCGGGTCTGAGACGCAGGTAGCATAAACAGACCATCCAAACGCTTATCTTTGATTAGCGCCTGGCTGAGTTTGGCCTCACCTGTGGTGACGTTGATCAGATCATAAACGACCCGACGCTCACAGCCCATCACCAGGTCCAGATTACGAAGGCCCACGTCAAAATCGATCAGAACCGTGCGATGACCCTGCATGGCCAGAGCGGTTCCGATTGATGCGCAGCTGGTGGTTTTACCAACACCACCTTTTCCGGACGTTACCACGACTACCTTAGCCACGGGTCCTTCCCCCTTTAATATTATTTTTTATTTCCATCAGATATCGGTTCTATTAAGCAGTGTTAAATAAGGTTGAGATCAGAGGATAACAAGGCTCTGATCTTCTAAATGCAGTTCAATCGGCCGTTCACTCTTTTTCGGCCATTCACAGGTGTCAAACGTCTGAAAGACACCGGCAATGGATACCAGTTCCGCTCTGAGCTGCTGACAGAGTACTTTCGCTTCTGTATCGCCCTGTGCTCCCGCGATCGCCCGGCCACGGAGTGTGCCCCAGATCTGAATATTACCATCGGCAATCACTTCAGCCCCCTCATTGACAGCGCCAATGATGACCAGATCAGCGCAGCTGGCGTAAATCTGCTGACCAGAGCGAACGGTGCCACGAACAAAGCGGGTCGGCAGGCGTTGAATACAGCCCTTTTCTTTCTCGACCTCTTTCAGGCGACGTTCGGTTAACGGTGGAAACCAGCCCAATCCTAAAGCCCAGGCGGACTTTTTAATCCCTTCCTGAGCACAGCGTACTGCGATAGGAATCAGGCCGTTTCTCTTACAAGCATCAACGATCATCTCCAGAGCAATCGGGCGTTCTTCCAATTGATCAAAAGAGAGCAGAACCGGAGTTTGACGGAAAAATGCCGGTGCTTTTTGAGTCTGACGGCTTAATTCCTGTTCGATTTTTAAACAGTCTGTTGTCATCAGCTCCAGAGTGGTAATTGTCAGATTACCCCCTTTAAACTGAAATGCCGCCTGTTGTTCCCGCTGATTTGGTCGCACAGAAAACTCACTGAATTTGCCGTTAAATATTTAAAAAGATGTGAACTAAGATAATTATACAGGATGATCCGGTAACAGATGCAAAAAAAGCCGGCAGGTGCCGGCTTTTCATCGGATCAGGCGGTTAACACATGTGCTGACCGCCATTAACAGCTAAATTGGCACCTGTGATAAAGCCACCGTCTTCAGCGGCGAGAAAAGAAACGGTTCGCGCAATCTCTTCCGGTTTACCGAAACGCCCCACCGGGATGCCTTCCATAATCTGATTACGAATCGGTTCGTCGATTTTCATAATCATATCGGTGGCGATATAGCCTGGAGAGATGGTGTTGACGGTGATTCCTTTTCGGGCGGTT
Source organism: Oceanospirillum sp. (assembly GCF_982874595.1). Classification (NCBI taxonomy): domain Bacteria; kingdom Pseudomonadati; phylum Pseudomonadota; class Gammaproteobacteria; order Oceanospirillales; family Oceanospirillaceae; genus Oceanospirillum; species Oceanospirillum sp. Next base: position 68,854 of record NZ_CEYNZH010000012.1, read on the forward strand.
TCCTGAGCCAGCGCTTTGGTAAAGCCGTGCATACCGGCTTTGGCAGCTGAATAGTTGGTTTGCCCCATCTGACCCTTCTGACCATTAATCGAAGAGATATTGATGATGCGGCCAAACTTCATTTCCAGCATATTATCGAGACAGGCTTTGCTCATATTGAAAACACTGTCCAGGTTGGTTTGCAGTACCTGATGCCACTGATCCCAACTCATCTTCTTCATGAAACCATCACGGGTGATACCGGCGTTGTTAACCAACACCGCAATGGGCCCCATGGTTTCAGCAACTTGCTTGCAGCCCTGCTGACAGGATTCAAAGTCACCGACGTCGATGTGAACGGTCTCGACGTCATAACCAGCGGCTTTTTCGGATTCCTTCCAAGCCTGTGCTTTTTCCTGGTTAGTCGAGGCCGCCACAACCTGATAGCCATCATTGGCCAGACTACGGCAAATTGCGGTACCGATACCTCCGGTACCTCCTGTTACTAAGGCGATCTTTTTACTCATCTTACATTCCCTCTGCTTGTAGATGTCGCTCTCGCATTCCCTGTTTTACGGATACACGGTGACAAGACCGTGACAGCAAAACAGGGTTTTGCCGAACTATCCGGGCCTCAAACCGACAGCTAAGTCAGCATTGCGCCCGGATGGGCAAAATCCATATGTGATCGTCAAAATACGCCTTTTAATTGTTTATTTTGGTTTTTGGCGTAAAAACTTTTGACATTCAGTTATTTAGCTCTATAATGCACTGCATCTGATGCGGGGTGGAGCAGCCTGGTAGCTCGTCGGGCTCATAACCCGAAGGTCGTCGGTTCAAATCCGGCCCCCGCTACCAAATTCAGAGAAAGCCAGATTCTTCGGAGTCTGGCTTTTTTTATGCCTGAATTTTGACATCCTCATTCGCTCCCCTCTGCACTCCTTTGGTTCTCATTGTGCTTATCCGTTCCCTAATCTGGCACGCAACAATGGAATAACCTTCGCAATATTATGGCGTTACTGGCCCGGTACGCTATCAAACCTATCCTGCTGCGACAAGACAATATGACCGATTGGTCACCATGCAGCGCAGCATATCGAGCCTTATAATTGAGCTAACTGATTGTTTCCTGTCAGTATTGTCAGCTTACGGTCTTTAGGTCTTATTGCGATTTACTTAATATTAGCGTCAGTGTTAGCAGAGTCTTTGTATCGCACAACACGAAAGCCAGCAGATGGAGCATTATTGTGGAAACATCTAACGCGAGTCAGCCTTCTGAGTTACAGCAATATCTGAGCCAGGCTGTTGCCATCGCCCGTCAGGCTGGTGATCTGATTCGAAGGTCCCGAGAGGAGCAAAGCTTCTCGCAGGATTACAAAGAGGGTCACGAGCTGGTGACCAGTGCCGACCTGAAATCGGACCAGATGATTCGTGCGCTGTTACAGCTGTCTTTTCCTGATCACGGTATTCTCTCGGAAGAGTCGTCACCGGATTACTCGGATACTGAAACGCTGAAGCGGTCCATCTGGATCATCGACCCCATTGATGGCACCGTAAATTACGCCCATGGATTGCAGCAGGTTGCGATATCCATCGCCTTTGCTGAACAGGGTGAGGTGAAAGTCGGTGTGGTCTATAACCCTTTTCTTGATGAGATGTTCACAGCCGTCGCAGGCGAGCCCGCCCAACTCAACGGAGAAGAGATTCAGGTCAGTACAACCACCGAGCTGAAGAAAGCTCTGATTGCCACCGGTTTTCCGTACGACAAGACTCTGATTCCAACGCTGTTGCCGCGCCTGCATCAGGTGCTGAATAACTGTCAGGATATCCGCCGTATGGGATCTGCCGCTATCGATATCTGTTATGTGGCGGCGGGGCGGTTAGATGGGTACTACGAGACGGTTTCACCGTGGGATTTTGCCGCTGCCCGGCTGATTGCCCTTCAGGCGGGAGCTCTGGCGGGCCATCTCGATGGCTGTCCGGATAATGTTCCCCCTTCTCTCTATGGTGATCAGATGCTGGTCGCGAATCCGGCCCTTTACCCGCTACTGCAGGCCTTATTGAGCGATAACATAGAAAAAGCTGCATCACAGAAAGCTACATAAGGATACTCTCTATGATGGCTTTTGAATGATACAGTTGCTGTCATCGAGTGAATTGAAGCGCTAAATGGAAGGGATTTCCGTGAAGAATTTTGTCAGAGGCGTTGTGTTTTTCTGTTTGGTCGGCACCTTTAGCGCGGTACTTAGTGGCTGTGGTGGTTCCGATGGCGGTGGAAGCTCCGGTGGGGATGACCAGCCGCATACCTCAGAATCTGATCCGGATTCATCAGCCTTTAACAGTGAACAGCTTGTGGGCAGCTTTTCCTTTGGCTTTGAAAGTCCGGATACGGACTGGTATTCATACGGTGTCACCACCGCACCCCGCTCAAACTATGCCCGTAGCGGTAGTCAATCTCTTGGCATCACGCAACGACAGGCGAACTATTATGGTGCTAAGCACCTGCTTCACCAACCTGCCGATACTACGCTTAAGGCGGGGCAAACCTACATCATTCGTGGCTATCTGAAACAGCCTGATGCCAGTGAAAGCCTGAGCAGAACCTACACCCTTTCAATGATTACCGGTACAACGCCGGATTACACCGATATCAGCAGAATTCTGGTGGATGGCAATGAATGGCATCTGTTCAGGGGCTATTTGATCTGATCGAAGAGCACCGCCCTCTGTTTCAGAAATACCCCTTCAGCATTGGTGAGTTTGGCCAGAAGAATGATGACTATTTTTCCTCAAAGAATGCGCTGGGCTGGATCAACGACCTGATTGATCTGCTGGACGAGCGCCATATTGGTTATCAGTACTTCTCCTACAAGGGCAACGAGTTTGGCCTTTACCAGAATGAAAACAGTTTTTCGGTAAACAGCGAGAAAAACACGGCACTGGTCAATGCTCTGGAGCATCAGCTTCAGACACAATAGCGACCGCTTTTTTGGGTGCCCGATTTGAGTGATCTGATAACAAGTAATTTAAGTATGACAAAAGAGCTTTAGTCCCTATAAGATATAAGGTCTTACAATGACCCAGCCAGAGGCAGCTATGTTCGCCGTTGCGGATACGGATATTTCATCGGAAGAGATCAGATTGCTGGCAACAGCTTTCAATTCACATCAGCCTATTGCGATCATTGATCGCTCCGGCATTATCATCAAAGCCAATGATGCCTTTGGTGATCTGACCGGTTATGCGCTGAGGGAGTTGGCTGGGCGCAATATTCGTATGTTGCGATCAGAGAAGCATAGCGACCACTTTTACAAAGAGCTTTGGCTCGGGCTAAAAGATGAGGGATTCTGGGAAGGTGAAATGTGGAATAAAACCCGCAATGGGGACGTTCCCCATCACGTCAATATCACCGCTGTACGGGATGATCATGACCGCTTTACCCACTATGTCGCTTTTTATGAAGACCTGACCGTCACCTATGAGCAGCAGCACTATCTGGAGCGTAAAGCGCAGGAAGAGTCCTCGCTGAGCATCCTAATGGCGCTGAGTCTTGATAGCGTGTCCATGCATGAATATTTGGGCCAGTCTCAGGCTCGAATCATGCATCATCATAACTGGCAGTGGCGCTTTCTGGCTCTTTATCAGCCGACCTCAATCGGGCTTAAACCTCAGATTCAGCACGGTGGTTGTGCCAACAATCCCTGTATCAAAATTCCGATGACCCTGGAGTTGTGCCAGAAGGTAATTGATCAGGGCTCGCCACAGATTCTGCCCATGAATCCTGAAGAACAAACGCACTGCCTGATTGAGCAGGATCACGTGGCTTATGCTGTGCCTTTGCAACATGCCGGGCAGCCTTCGGTATTGTTGCTCTACCTGCCGGAACGTGTTTTGGGTACGACCGAGAACCGCACCTTTATCCACCGCATCGTGCATGTCCTGGGGATGGGAATCAACAAGCGCCTGACCGAGCAGGCATTAATTGAAGCCCGGGATAAAGCCGAAAAAGCCAGTCAGGCTAAGTCCAATCTTCTCTCCAGTGTCAGTCATGAACTGCGCACCCCTCTGAATGCGATTCTGGGTTTTACTCAGTTGCTGCAGGATGAGCCCATGGAATCGCACCAGAAAGAGTCTGTCAGCGAAATTCATATCGCAGGTCGCCATCTACTGGCTATGGTCAACGATATCCTTGACCTTGCCCGTATTGAATCCGGTCGGGTTCGGCTGAACACCGAAGTTATTTCCGTCGCCCAGGAGCTGGAAAGCAGTCTCGCAATGGTGCAGCCACTTGCCGAGAAAAAGAATCTGCAGCTTGATGTGGATCTGACCGCCAACCCGGATCAGGAGATTCTTGCGGACCGGGTTCGCTTACGTCAGGTGATGTTTAATCTGCTCTCTAATGCCATTAAATATAATCATCAGAGTGGTCATGTCAGTATTTGCCTTAAACCAGCGGATAAAGGCTTTGTTCGCATTCAGGTTGTGGATAGCGGCGTTGGCATCCCGGAAGAGAAACAGCAGGACCTTTTTCAGGCTTTCAATCGTCTGGGGGCCGAAAGCACCAATGTAGAAGGCACCGGTATCGGCCTTGCGCTTTGTAAACGACTGGCAGAAATGATGCATGGCCAGATTGGCTATAAGCCTAATCCTGAGGGCGGCAGCATCTTCTGGATTGATCTGCCGGATAATCGCAAAAACCCCGAAAATGACGAAAAAGGCCATCGCTTTAATATTCTGTGTGTGGATGACGACCCTATTCATCTTCAGTTGCTGGAAAACGCCCTGCTTAGCCGGGACGATATACGTCTCTTTACCGAAAATAACGCCAGTTACGCCGTGGACTTAGCGCAGAAGCATCCATTGGATCTGATTTTGCTGAATACCGACATGCCCGACCTGAGTGGTCTGGAAGTGATTGAAATTCTGCAGGCCAGCCCGCAAACGGCAACAATTCCTATTGTGGCTATCGCGGTGGACACTCAGCCAGAGACCGTTAACCAGCACCTGCAGGCAGGCTTTGCAGAATACTTCACCAAGCCGTTGTCGATGGACAAGCTGCTGCTGATTATTGAACAGCTGCAGATGGAGCAGGAAAACCTGATTGCCGTCAGCAGCAGTTGAATGAAGCCGTCGGTCGAATAAATACTGTATAAAAATATAGTTTGATTTCTTATACTAGCCGGATCGTTATCTGCATCAGGTGCATCCGGCTATGTCATCGCTTTCCAATCTTCTTTTACCTTCACTGTTACTGATATCTGCATTGGCAGGTTCTCTTATCAGTGTCGCCATCCTGCGTAATCGTCACCAGCAACAGCTGGCGCGTGAGCTGGACGTTCAGGCAGAGCAACTTCAGCAGCGCTATCAGTCCGCCATGCAACAGATGCAGCTGCAGCAGCAACACACACAGGAAACCAGCAACGACCTGCGTCAGCGCCTGCAAACTAGCGACGCCGAACTTAACCGCCTGCAGCAACTGCAGCAGAGTCAAAGCCAACAGATCGCCGATGCCCAGGCACAAAGCCACTACACCAAAGAGCTGCAACAGAAACTGGCCCGCATAGAACAACGCTTTGAAGAGGAACAACAGCGCCGGCAAAGCGTGGAACAGGACAGCACGGCTCAGCAAACCACGCTGGATAACCTGCATGAAGTGGTGGAACGCAGCCAAAGCCAGCTAGCGGCTAAAGATCAGCAGATCAGCCAGCTACAGAAGCAACTGCTGACACTGGAACAACAACTCGCGACCACCCGCACCCGTTTAGAAGAAGAGCAGAAAGCCTCTCAGGAGAAAATTCAGATCCTGAACAGCGCGGAACAGAAACTCAGCCAGCAGTTTGAAAACCTCGCTAACCGCATTTTCGATGACAAGAGCAAACACCTGAACCATCAGCACCAGCAAACCCTTACCAGCCTGCTGAATCCCTTTAAAGATCAACTTAACCAGTTCCGCCAGCAGGTACAGGACAGCTACGGCAAAGAGGCGCAGGAGCGCGCCATGCTCAAGCAGGAGATCCACAGCCTGAAAGCCCTGAACCTGCAGATGAGTCAGGAAGCCCTCAACCTGACCAAGGCTCTGAAAGGCGACAAAAAAGCCCAGGGTAACTGGGGCGAACTGATTCTACAGCGGGTGCTGGAGGAATCCGGCCTGCGGGAAGGTCACGAATACGAACTGCAGGCCAGCCGACGGGATGAAGAACGCCAGCTCTATCAGCCGGATGTGATCGTACATCTGCCGGACAACAAAGATGTCATTATCGATGCCAAGGTTTCCCTCAACGCCTACGAGTCCTTTCACAACAGCGAAGATAAAGCCGAACGCCAGCAGTATCTGAAAGCCCACGTTGCCGCCATCCGCAGCCACATCAAAGGGCTGTCTGCCAAAGACTACCGCGAGCTGAAAGGGGTTCGCAGCCTCGACTACGTGCTGATGTTTATTCCGGTGGAAGCCGCCTTTATGACCGCCTTTGATGCCGAGCCGGATTTGTTCCGCGAAGCCTTCGAGCACAACATCATGATCGTCAGCCCCACCAGCATGATGGTCGCTCTGCGAACCATTCAGAATATCTGGCGTTACGAGCGCCTGAATGAAAACGCCCAACTGATCTCCCGCCGCGCCGGACGCATGTACGACAAACTGCGTGGCTTTGCCGAAGATATGCAGAAATTGGGCAACCAGCTCAGCAGCGCCCATCAGACCTACGACAACGCCCTGAATAAATTCAGCCAGGGGCGCGGCAGTCTTGTGGGGCAGGCGCAGCAGCTGGCCGAGCTGGATATCAATATCAAAAAGCCTCTGCCTCAGGAGCTGACCGATATGGCCTCGGTCGATCTGCCAGATCCCAATCAAAACTAGTCCTTGCCGCCCTAGCGCTAAATTCTCGATTCAGGCTGAATTTTTTTCATTAAAACCCGAGGGTTAGCCTGAAAAATATGGTGAAAAAAAGACAGCGCAGTCTGCAATCCTGACTATAGTTAGGTTGTGAACGCAAGCCGCGACCTCTGATAGTTATCAGAGCGGTTGTTAAGCGGTAAGGGTGCACAATGCTTTTAAAACACACGATGTTTTTAGAACACACAATGACTTTATTCGTCACAACGTCTTTTTTATTCGTTAGGCTTTTCTCCCAGGTGCTGAATACGCGTTAGGTGCTCAAAGAGAAAAGCAGCAGGAAACGATCCGGAGGGAGCGTTTATGTTAGAGGCGATGCTCACTGAAGTTTACGGGCAATGTCCCTATTGCGGGTCTGCACTGGAAACGGCTGTTGATACCACAGGAGGTGATCAGGATTACTACGAAGACTGCCAGACCTGTTGCGCTCCTATACATATGCAGGTACACGTGAATATGGAGGGAGAATTGCTCAGTGTTGAACTAAAACGGGAAGATGATTCCTGATTGTTAAATGTTTAACCGTTAAACCTTTTAATTGAAATTGAACTCACTCTTATTGATTGTCTGACACGAAAAACCAAAGCTTTACGTTTCACCCGTAGTTTTGTCCATGTTGTTTCAGGTGCTGTATTCCGGTGCCACTGTTTTCAGGAGCTACTGTTTTCAGGGCTATTAGCTGAACACATGACCAACACGAAATGAAAAGAGGTGATTACTGTGACATTCGACACCAGCTAACGGACTTAAGCATTATCACGGAAGGAGATTTCCTTCTAAAGGTTAACCCGTGTTATCTGCGATATAACTGACAACAGGGAGCAGAATCAAAAAAGCGATATCCTTTACTGACATGGCGATGGAATCTGAAATTCAGACTCAGAATCCGTTAACGCTCTTAACTGCTGTATAAAAGAGGAGACGATATTTTTTGATGACGCACTATTTACAAGGTAATCAACATTGATCGGCGCTCTTAAATGATCGGTGTTTCACCATGAGCAAAGTACAGCCTAACAAGTCTGTACCGCACAGAATGCAAATGTTTCACATCAACTAAAAAGTCCCGGTTTGACGCTCTGTACCGGGACTTTCCTATTTCTGCCAGCCTACCTGAACGACTACGTCTAAAACAGAATATTCATTGTTTTTACCTATCAGCTTCATCTGTCGCGCCCATTAGCCCAAGATGCTCAAGCCCGGTTAAAATCTGTTTGAAAGCATCACGGTTGTTTTCAGACTCTGTTAAGATTTCGCCATCACACTGGCAACGCTATGACATCAGCAGGAGGAATCCGGTATCCGAGCTGGAATTTACCACCGCTGACCCCATATAGCCTTGCAGACACAGATCATCACCTGATTATTGACGTATTAACCAGAGCCAAACACGGCTCGCCGGGAGAGCACCATGAGCGAAAACCGTCACGAGAAACTGATTATTCTGGGTTCCGGCCCTGCAGGTTACACCGCAGCCGTTTACGCAGCCCGCGCCAACCTGAAACCTGTGATCATCTCAGGTATGCAGATGGGCGGCCAGCTGACCACCACCACTGACGTAGATAACTGGCCGGGTGCATTTGACGGTATTCAGGGCCCTCAGCTGGTTGAAGATATGCGTAAGCACGCTGAACGCTTCGACACCGAAATCGTTTTCGATCACATCAACGAAGTGGAACTGACCCAGCGTCCGTTCACCCTGAAAGGCGACAGCGGCACTTACACCTGTGACGCGCTGATCATCGCTACCGGCGCAAGCGCACAGTATCTGGGTCTGCCAAGCGAAGAAGCCTTTATGGGTAAAGGTGTTTCTGCCTGTGCAACCTGTGATGGTTTCTTCTACCGCAATCAGGAAGTGGCTGTTGTGGGTGGTGGTAACACCGCTGTTGAAGAAGCCCTGTACCTGTCCAACATCGCTAAGAAAGTAACCCTGATCCACCGTCGTGACAGCCTGCGTTCTGAGAAGATCCTGCAGGACAAGCTGATGGAGAAGGTTGCCAACGGCAATATCGAAGTGATCTGGAACCACACACTGGACGAAGTTCTGGGTGATGACATGGGTGTTACCGGCCTGCGCCTGAAAGCCACCGAAGGTGATGCCACCCAAGAGATCAGCGTGATGGGCGTGTTTATCGCCATCGGCCACAAGCCAAACACCGGCATTTTCGAAGGTCAGCTGGAGATGAACGGCGGCTACCTGAAAGTACAATCCGGTCTGGAAGGCAACGCCACCCAAACCAGTATCGAAGGTGTTTATGCTGCCGGTGACGTTATGGATCACGTGTACCGTCAGGCGATCACCTCAGCCGGCACCGGCTGCATGGCGGCACTGGACGCAGAACGCTTCCTGGACAGCCAGGGCTAATCAGCCAACATCTGATTTTGCCATAATAACCAAAAGCCGCTGACATCTCATGCCAGCGGCTTTTTTACGCCCCAGCCTAAACCTCTGCCCCCGCACTTAAAGCCCCTGTCGGTGAAGGCTTACAAAACATAACGCTCCCAGACCTAACATTCCTCCCCTTGTGACCGATAGAGTATTAGTGATTGCGAAATAAACAACGCCATCACTCAAAAAGCCATGAAGGCTTTCATCATCACACTCAGGAAGAAACCGATGAATATACAGTTTCCCGCCGGTTCAACATCGGCCACAACATCAAACCCGCAGCCCGCCAAAACAACATCGGTGACGCAGTCCACCCATACGCAATCCACCAGTACACCAACCACCGATAAAACCGGCCCAGCCGATGGGGTTAATCTGAGTTCAACCGGTATGATAGCGTCGGATGAGTTTGATAAGGCGGTGAGCCTGCTGCAAAAAGAGGCGCTTGAAGGTTTCACCCAACCAGAACGCGGTCACTTTGGTATAAATGCTAAAATTGATATTGGTCGCTACAACCTGTATCTGGTTGACCAGCAGGTGGGGGCCTTGCAAAGCAAATATGGCGAAGCGGTTGACGGCGATGCGCTGAAAAAGCAGCTGATTGCAGCCAGTGGCATCACCACCGAGAACCCCCTGAAAGGCTCTAATCGGCAGAACTTCTTTTATGAAAACACCAGTTTTTATCATTTGAAAGAGAAAGATGTTCAGGCCCTGACCGATGTTTATATCCACGCCAAAGAGAATAATCTGGATACCGAGCAGGTTAATAATCTGGCATCAGTGCTGGGGGCGTATCGTATGGATACAGTCAAATATCCCGGCCTGCATTATCCGGACAAACGCCCAGCTTACGATGACGAACTGGTACAGCAGGCCAAGGCGATCTACTCAAATGATGGCTCCGGTGTGGTTCAGTTTGAGCAGGAGTTTCTGGATTATGCCTTAAGCCCGGAGAAGAACCTTCGTATGACATCTCAGGTTCTTGATCTGGATTTTATGCAGCAGATTACCGGAACCGGCGATGGTAATAAGGCGTTCCTGCATACCCCGGCATTCCACTTGGGTGAGGGCAAACTTCTGGGTACCGGACAAAGCCGTGAGGCATTAAAAACCTCGGATCAACCCGACAGTGATATGACCCCGCAGGAAGCCGTACAGCAGCAGCTGACCCGCTGGCTGGAAACCCACTTTAAGCCCGACTCCCCTCTGCAGGCGATGATCGGCGAGTTATCCGGTGAGGAACAGTCCCGGCTGTTTACCCAGCTGAACCTGCTAAAGCTGATCTGATACAGCCTTTTTTCTTATCCCGCCCCGCCTCTGCTGAGCCAGCGCATTTGCTGACTTGGCAGGGGGCCAATCTCTTACAACAACGTCTGTTTGCTGCCTGCAACCGCCCGCGGTAGAGTGAGTAAAATCCTACATGGACAAGCTAAAATGGAATTTTTATGAAGATCAATCCGACTCATCCCGTCACGACCAGCAGCCCGGTTAAAACTCAGGCCAAAGCTGAAGCATCACCTCAGGCGTCAAATAAAGACCAGCCATATTTCATGACCGGTCAGGAAGCTGTTGAGCACTTTGCGGAGTTATTTGCCTACCCTGAGTGGAAAGATAAAGGTTTGACTCTGACTCAGGAAACCAAAGAGGCCATCCATAGCACTTTTATAGATGCGGCATTAACCAATAACCCTTTTTCTGCTGCGGGTGTAAGTGTGAATATTAATGTGCATCAAATCGTTATGGATCATCAGCCGGTGCCGGACTGGTTTCTGAATGAGAAAGAGAGGGTAGGAGACCTGTACGGGGATCAGCTTTTCCCCAATGGAGAGCATTATTCTTATGGTACTGAGGATCAAAAAGTCGATTCCAGTGCTCTTTATCCGCCTCCGGCTTTATCTTCTAACGACGTTGAAGAACTGCTGAAGCAGTTATTCGAAAAAAATGGGTTGAGTCTCAATGCCTGATCTGACAGAAGAATCAGTAAGACTCTACATGGACAAGCTAAAATGGAATTTTTATGAAAATCACCCCGGTAACACCTGCGGCCTACAGCCCGGCAATAACTCCCCCTGCCGCAACGGAAAAAAATACTCCAGCTTCGACTGTCAGTAATGAACAACCTCATATTATGTTTGGTCAGGAGGCCGTTGAGCATTTTGCTCAGGTCATGGCGGATAAAAAATGGGGGGAAAAAGGCCTGACATTAACTCAGGAAACTAAAGAAGCTCTGTATGCTGCCTTTAAAGACGCCCTTGAAAACAAGCCTGAGGATAAGCACGGCATCATTTTCAACCCACACCAGATAGTGATGGATCATCAGTCGGTACCGGACTGGTTCCGGGAAGAAAAATCGATGATTGATGAAATGTACGGCAGTGAGAAATTTCCGAATGGTGAGTATTACTACTATGCCGATAAAGAAGAGCACGATGGCGAATCGATCCGTGGTTTCTCTCCCGCCAGCCTGAAAGCCAGTCAGCTGGACGAACTGATGAAAGAGCTTTACGCACAGAATCCACTGAGTGAACAGGCGTAAAGACGCTGTTTTCTGAATACCAATAAACAAGGAGTGTTTATGAAAATAACCCCGGTAACACCTGCAGTTTATAACAGTCCGGTAAAGCCCTCTGCCAGCAGTGAGGAAGCGACCTCGGTTTCACAGAGTTCCGCATTAACACAGGTTCCTTTAATGTCAAAAGAGGAAACCTTTGAAGCGATTGTCGGTATGTTGGCTTACCCATACTGGGAAGACAGAGGCTTAACACTGACTCAGGATACCAAAGAAGCGCTTTTTCAGGCTTTTGGCGATGCAAATAAAGCGATGAGCGGGCATTCCGTAACAACCATGTCGGCCCATATCAATACTCACCAGATTGTGATGGATCATCAGGAGGTGCCGGATTGGTTTCGGGAAGAAAAGAAAAACACGCCTTTTGATGAACATTTTACCAATGGTGAATACATCGTTGTATTGCCCAAAGAAACCGACGAATCGATCCGTGGTTTCTCTCCCGCCAGCCTGAAAGCCAGTCAGCTGGACGAACTGATGAAAGAGCTTTACGCACAGAATCCACTGAGTGAACAGGCGTAAAGACGCTGTTTTCTGAATACCAATAAACAAGGCGTGTTTATGAAGATCGACTCTGCAAACACAGCGCTTCAAACAGGTGCTGTAAAGCCGATGAATAATTCAGAGGCTAAAAATGACATCCAAGTATCCGATCCGAATCAGCCCCGAATGGTATCAGGCCCGGAACTGGTTGATTATGTCGCAGACATGTTCGGTTATGACTCTTGGTCGGGAAAGGGGTTTGGCCTGAATCAGGATAGCAAAGAGGCTATTTTCCAGGCATTTCAGGATGCTGTGCGTGAAGCCTCTGCCGCAACATCAGGAGCAGGTGGTTATGGCATGACTCTTAATGTCCATCAGATTGTGATGGATCATCAGGATGTGCCCAGTTGGTTTCTTAAGGAAAAAGAGGCTGTTGACCAGGTGGTTGGCTCAAAGCTTTTTCCCGATGGGGAATACTACAGCATCGACTACAAGGGCACAGATCCAAAAGCCCCAGGCAATGCCGCATACCTTGATTTCTCTGAGCACGATGTCTTGATGAAACATTTATTTGAGTTTGGCCAGATCAGCACTGAGGCGTAAACAATTTTGCTGAAGCAAAAGGATTAAACCGGGGCTTCCCCGGTTTTTTACCTGATGCTACCCGTAATAAAACCGGTCAGCGGTTTAACCGCGCTTCCACCTCTTCCCGAAGACCACGGGATTCCGCATAGCGGCGGTTAAAGGCGGCGAAGTAGTTTTCCACGGCATCTGCCGCTTCACTTTCCTCTGCCTGTTTTAACAACTCGATGCCGACTTCCACAGTACACAGGTGCTGATCGCTGGCGGGTTTACGCAGGGCGTAACGGGTCAGGCGGTCGGTTTTTAACGGCAGTACCGGCAGGTTATCCAGATACGGGCTCTTGCGGAAAATCCGCCGCGCCTGTCGCCAGGTACCATCCAGAATGATAAACACCGGAATCTTCTCCGGTGACTTTGCCCGCTCCGGTTCAAAAGACACCACCCGATGGGCGTAATCGTCCATATCATCCGGGAAGATAATAAAGGGCTGATATTGCTCATCCTCTAACAGCGCCAGTAACTTAGGATCAGGGCTGGTGCGATACCAGTAAAACACCTGAGTCTCCGGCAGGCAGTCCGCCAGCAAACGACCGGTGTTGGTCGGTTTGTAGATCTCCTCCGGGTGCATCATCAGCCAGACCTGAGCACGACAATGGACGTTTTCCGGGCGCAGATCACAGATGCAGAAATCCTTCGCCATCAGACAACCGGTACAGCGGTTCACCCGTGAACCACGGGCGGAAAAAGGCTTACGCGGCATATCCGGCGCAGGAGGCATGGGCAGAGAAAACGGCTTGGACATTATAAATCTCAAATGAAGGCTATATTTTCGAAATTTCTTTCATTAGCCAGTTGTATATGATTAGTGGTAGATTGTCGCTTAACTAGATTGAAAGGCGAAACACTATGATGATTTCTATATCACCAGCAAAAAAACAGAAGATCAGCAACGAAATTGCTCGCTCTGTTTCTTTTCGCGCTGCATCTAAAAGTACAAAAAAAACTTCAACCGCTCGAGATGAGAAGGAACTCAATAGAATTTTTGCTCGCTCTTTCCGAGTAGCAACCTCACGCTAAATACAACGCACGGATGCGTTATGGCTCAGAAAAAATGGGTATTTCAGCAGCTTGTGGAAAATGATGAAGACTTCGTTGGCTTTATCGCTTACACCTTTTACAAACTGCAAAAGCATGACTTAGCGGATTCTCATCGCTCCGAAGGCAAAACAGAAGACGAGATAAATGCTTACCTCACACAATTCCATGATCAAACTGTTAACAACCCAAGAGCTCTTCAAGATTATAGGGATAAGGCCTCTACAATCCTTAACGACTTGGTCGACTCTACGGAAGATCGAGTAAAACATGCTCTTCAAGCTGAGTTTGATTCTGCTCAAGCTAATTTTATAAAAGCCCATCAAGATGAAATAGCAAGAGTTCACCAGCATTACCGCTGTAAATCCAAGCTAACGTGGTTTAAAGACTGGACTATTTCAGGGTTTGCTGGAATTTGGGCTGCATTTCTATCGTCCATCTTCCTCTACGGTCTATTAATTCTTTTTACATCCTCAAGTACAGAGAGAGCTGATTTAATTGAAAAAGGAGCCAAAGAAGTAATTTCAACTTTAGCTCCATCCTCAATTAACACAGAGAAACCCGAAAATTAAGAATGCTGCAGACCGGGAATGCCGGACAGATCTTCAATGCCATTTTCCAGCAGATAATCCACCAGCACCGGCATGGCGCTTCCCGCAGGCTCGCGCAGATAAAACGCTGGCGTATCCGCCGAGGCTTTTGGGTCCACCACAATACGCGCCACCTGATAAGGCGCGGCACTGGCCAGAAACGAGGCCGGTTGTACCTGCAGCGATGTACCCACCACAATCACCAGATCTGCCGTTTGCGTGATCTCATGGGCAACGGGATACATGGGCACATCTTCACCAAACCAGACAATATGCGGGCGCAGCTGACTGCCCTTGTCGCACATATCGCCGGGGTGGATATCGCTCTGTCCCAGATTCACTATCAGACGTTCATCCAGTGTGCTGCGGGCTTTACCGATCTCGCCATGCAGGTGCAGCACTTCGGATGAGCCACCGCGCTCGTGCAGGTCATCAATATTCTGGGTGATGACGGACACCTTAAAACCCTGTTCAAGACGGGCGATCGCTTTATGGGCGTCATTGGGCCCGGCCTTGCGGATCTGCTGACGACGTTCGTTATAAAAGCGCAGCACCAGTTCAGGGTCTCGCTGCCAGGCTTCAGGGGTGGCAACATCCTGCACGTTATGGTTTTCCCACAGGCCATCGCCATCACGGAAGGTTTTAATACCGCTTTCCGCACTGACACCGGCACCACTTAACACCACAATATGTTTTTTATCCTGACCGCTCATTGTCTCTGTCCTTTGCTGTTTTATTCTGCCGGATTATTCATGGTCCTGTGGTTCAAACACCCACTGATACACCTGCTGGCCGCTGCCCAGATATTTACGCTCAAAGGGCGTCAGTATTGGGTCTGGTTCGATTGCGCTAACCTGCGCGGCTGCGTTTTCCAGCATAGAAGCCTTTATTCCCCCCAGATCTTCATCCAGCGTTTCCGTGGTCGGCAAACGCAACAGGCTGATCGCCTGCGCCATCTCCTGCACATAGATCTGCCAGTTACTGCGGCATTCAAAACGACCACCCAGTTCAGCGATATAAGGCAGCATAGGGCCACCCTGCCAGCGAAGCTTGAACTGACTCTTCTTCGGGTAGGGGTTCGGGTACAACAGATAATGGCGCACAGGCTGCCATCCGGCATCCACCGCCAGACGCCAGAAATCCAGCAGGTTGGCCCGTACCAGCAGAGCATTATCCGGTAGTTCGCCTAGCTTTCGACTGAGGCGATCTTCTGACTGATCCACGCCGACGACGGCATGATCCGGGAACATTTCGGCCAGATGACGGGTGCTTTCACCGACACCGCAACAGCTGTCCAGAATTAGGGGTTTATTCTGACCGCGCAGCCAGTTGTTAGCCTTGTTAAACGCATCAAGATTGTGCTGCTGATAAGGCTTTTTGAACGGCACCCGACAGTGTTTGAACACGCGATCAACCAGCTCCTCATGGGGGCCATCCTGCGTGGTATGTATTTCACGGGAGTTACCAAAACTCTTATTGCCGTGGGGGCGATGTTTCATCGTTGTGGCTCCACGAAGCCTGTTGGCTTCTTCACCTGTGAATTCATATTCATGCCGGCGTCTGGCCCTGCTCAAAGTGGCGCAGCATCTGGATCTCGTCTGCCCAGATCTCCGGCTCGATGGTTTCCAGCACCAGAGGAATGCCATCAAAACGGCTGTCCTGCATCATCCAGCAGAAACCTTCCAGACCAATTTCACCTTTGCCCAGACTGTGGTGACGATCCAGGCGGCTGTTCAGGCCACCTTTGGAATCGTTCAGGTGCATTCCGTACAGGTACTCAAAACCCACGGTACGTTCAAAATTGGTAAAGGTGCTGTCGCAGGCTTCCGCGGTGCGTATGTCATAGCCTGCCGCAAACATGTGACAGGTATCCAGACAAACACCCACGCGTTTTTTATCCTCAACCTGATCGATAATGGCCGCCAGTTGATCGAAGTGCCAACCCAGGTTGCTGCCCTGTCCCGCGGTACACTCGATCACCGCAATCACACTTTCGGTCTGTGCCAGCGCCCAGTCGATGGATTCTGCGATACGGCTCAGGCAGGCGGCTTCGTCAATTTTTTTCAGATGACTGCCAGGGTGGAAATTCAGATAGGTCAGCCCCAGCTGCTCGCAGCGCTGAAGCTCATCCAGAAAGGCATCCCGGGATTTCTGTAGGGGTTCTGCTTCCGGATGGCCCAGATTGATCAGGTAGCTGTCGTGGGGCAGGATCTGGTCCGGCTTAAAACCGTGTTTTTCGCAGTTGTGCTTAAACTTGCGAATGGTCAGATCATCCAGTGGCTTGGCCTGCCAGCGGCGCTGATTTTTGGTGAACAGGGCAAAAGCATTGGCACCGATCTCTTTGGCATTCAAGGGGGCATTAAAGACACCACCGCTGGCGCTGACGTGGGCACCGATATACTTCATTACTGAACTCCTGAGACAACAAACAATGAGAAACTGCCCTATAACACTACCCAGCTTAAGCCGAGCCAAGACCTATCCGGTAAGTGTCGTCAGCGCTTCTTTTCACCCGCTGACCTGTGAAAGGGCAAAAGCGCCTATTGTACCTTAAGCCCATTTCATTGTCCGTCTTGTCGCACCGCCAATGCCCTGAACGGCCTCTGTTTTTTAGTGCCCAATGCAGGGCAAAAAGGTCTGTTAGCTGTGGCTGGAGCGCGAGATGATTCGCGGGAGTTGATCGAAAAAACAACTAATAAACAATGAGTTAATAGTAGACTACCTGCTAGTAGGCTAATGAATTTTTCCCGTAGCAGAGCCAAGGCAGTAGGCGGAGAAGGAACAGCAGGGTATGCTAAGAAGAAATTTTATCGGGAGACTTGGACATGTCTGCAACAACCCCTTCACTGATTGATGCTCAACAACTGTGTCAGCAACTGCAATCCTCTGATGCCCCTGTCGTGCTGGACTGTCGTTCCTATTTGCAGGATCCGGCAGCGGGTCAGGAAGCGTTTCTGGAGTTGCATATCGCTAAGGCTCAATACGCTGATCTGGACCAGCACCTGTCAGCTCCGGTAGAAGCCGGTGTGACGGGGCGTCACCCGCTGCCGTCCAAAGAGAACTTTGCCCGTCAGCTGCAGCATTGGGGGATCACTCCAGAGCGTTCTGTGGTGGTTTACGATCAGAATAATGCGGCTATGGCAGCGGCCCGTGCCTGGTGGTTGCTGCGCTATGCCGGTATCGAGCAGGTTCAGGTGCTTGATGGTGGTCTTGATGCCTGGCTGGCGGAAGGACTGGCGACAGAAACCGGCGAGCAAAGTGGCGATTATGCCCTTAGCGAGCTGCCGGAGCTGAACTGGCAGGATGACAGGCAGATCACCGCCCAGCAATTGTTGCTGAAAAAGCCTGTTTTACTGGATGCCAGAGCCGTTGAACGCTTTGCGGGTGAGGTTGAACCGATTGATCCGGTTGCAGGACATATTCCGGGAGCGCAAAGTATGCCGTTCACTGAGCTGGTGGATGAGCAGGGTATGTTCCTGCCAGCGGATCAGCTGAAAGAAAAGCTTAGTGTTCTGGATACCGACGAGGCGACAGCGGTTTATTGTGGTTCTGGCGTTACCGCCTGCCACCTGATTCTGGCGGCAAGCATCGCAGGTTTGCCGGAACCACGTTTATACGCAGGTTCCTGGAGCGAGTGGATCACAGATAGTGTTCGCCCGATTGAGACCGGCCGGGAGTAGAAGGCAGGCAAGTCTGACGGGCTTAAAGCCCGACCCACAGGTTCTCTGTTTTGTTGTGGGTCGTCCTTCAGGGCGTCAAACGGGTTATTCCGGCGTCCATGCTCTGGGTGTAAGCCCATCAGCATTTGTCGGATGGCGCGCCATTAAAGATCTTCGCATCTTGAAGGCTCTTTGAGTGGCGCTTATCCAACCTACACCGGGAAAACCACCATAGGTTGGAAAAGCGCCGTGGGCGCGCCTTCCGACACGAATAACCGCAAGGCCTGAATCTATCTATCGACTTACCAGGCCCCCACCACATAACCCAGCTTATCCGGTAGCCAGAGTGCGATACCCGGCACCAGCATCACCAGTAGCAGACTGCAGGCCATAGCGGCGATAAAGATCAGCGCCCAGCCGATCGTATGCTCCAGTCGGATACCCGCAATGCGTGTGGTCACCATCAGATTAACCGCCACCGGTGGCGTAAACTGACCAATGGCGATATTCATCGCCAGCAGGATACCGAACCAGACCGGATTCCAGCCAAAGTGCTGCATTAGCGGCAGCAGGATCGGAATCAGAATCAGGTAGATGGAGACGGCATCCAGCAGCATACCCGCCAGCAGAACCAGCAGCATCACCAGAAGCAACAACACCCAACCGCTATCCGACAGCGACAGCAGGGCTTCTGCCAGATGCTGGAAGGTGCCCAGTGTCGTGCCTGCCCAGGCAAAAATACCCGCCAGCGCGATAATAAACATCACCACACCGGATGTAACTGCGGCCTCTGTGACCAGCTCGTACAGGGCTTTAATGCTCAGATTGCGATAGACCAATGTACCCACTAAAACACCGTAAGCCACAGCAACAACAGCGGCTTCTGTGGGGGTAAATAATCCAGAGCGCAGGCCGCCCAGAATAATCACAGGGGCCAGTAAGGCCGGAATCGCCGCTTTAAAGCTCTCACCCAGTGGTGGCCGTTCTGAGTCATTCGGGTCTTCCCAACCGTGTTTGCGGGATAACCATAACGCCGGAACCAGTAGTGACAGGCCTGCCAGCACACCGGGGAACAGTCCTGCCGCAAACAGTGCCCGCAGATCGACGCCCGGTACCACAATAGAGTACAGAATGAGTGCAATAGAGGGTGGGATCAAAATAGCTGTGGATGACGACGCTGCAATCAGAGTAGCGGAAAAGGGTTGTGGATAACCGGCTTTACGCATACTCGGCAGCATCACCATAGCCACTGCTGCCGCATCAGCCGGGCCGGAGCCACTCATGCCGCCCATGATCAGGCAAACCAGTACCGCCACAACGGCTAATCCACCATGGCGGGGACCGATAATCGCCTGGGCAAAACGGACCAGGCTGGCAGCCACCCCGGCGCGCTCAAAAATCAGACCGGTGAGAATAAACAGCGGAATCGCAATCAATGGATATTTGGCCACACTGTTATAGGTGTTCGTACCCAATGTCGCCAGCATATCCGGCGATAAGCCGGTCACAATGCCAATCACACCGCCAAAACCCAGTGCAATCGCTACTGGCGCACCCAACAGTAAGGCCAGCAGAAAACTGGTAATCATCAGAAGATCAGGACTCATGGATCACCTCTTCGTCCTGCTTGCCACGTAAACGGTCGATCAGGTTTTGAGTGGTTCGTATCATGATTGCCGCTGCCATCAGCGGAAGCCAGATCACATAGATCCAGTTCGGCAGGCCAAGGCCCGGTGACAAGGACTCCCACTGATACTCTTCCAGAGCAAACATGCCGCCATACCAGAGGGTGATACCCATTACGATCATTCCCGCCATCCATTGCAGGGTATACACCAGCTTCAGTGCCGGTTTTGGCAGATGGTGCTCAATCAGCTCAATACGAATGTGCTGGTTATGACGGGCAGCAACAGCGGCTCCGGCAAAAGTTAACAGCACCAGAAAAAACACCGAGAACTCTTCGGTGAAGGCAAAGGAGGCATCGGTAGCGTAACGCACAATAACGTTACCCAGACTGATCAGGCAGATGGCGATCAGCGCCACACTGGCCAGCCAGGCCTCCGGACGGAATTTGGAACGACGGGACATAACAGCTCCGCGGAAACAACAACAGACGCTAGTGAAACCCACACGGTGTTTTACCGGGTTGGGTTACCAAAAACAGCAAAAGCGGCTAACCGTTTTGAGGCAGCCGCTTTTGTAATCAGATTCAGGGATCAGTTGCGGTTAGCAACGGCTTCCTGAGCCTGTTTTACCAGCGCTTTACCGATACGCGGAGTCCATTTTTTGTAAACAGACTGAGTCGCAGCAACGAAAGCGGCGTGCTGCTCAGGCGTCAGATCGGTCACTTCAACGCCACGGGATTTGATCTTCTCCAGCGTTTCCGCCAGCTCCGCGCGGGACTTTTTGATCTCCCATTGACCGGCATCGATAGCCGCCTGCTTCAGTAGCTGCTGATCTTCCGGAGAGAACTGGCGCCACACACGGGTGCTGATCGCAAATACCAGAGGGTCCGCCATGTAGCCCCAGCGAGTCAGATTGGTCTGGCCAACCTGATCGATACGGGCAACATCAAATACCGACAGTGGGTTTTCCTGGCCATCTACGGCACCTGTGGTCAGAGCCGGTTTTGCATCGGCCCAGCTCATTTGAGTCGGGTTTGCACCCAGAGCAGTGAAGGTATCCTGGAACAGAGGTGAACCCACAACACGGATCTTCAGACCCTGCAGGTCAGAAGGCTCATCCACTTTCAGTTTAGAGTTAGACAGCTGACGGAAACCGTTTTCACCCCATGCCAGAGGTGTTACACCGCGTTTCTCAATCGCTTTAAAAACCGCTTTACCGGCATCACCCTGAGTGATGGCATCAATCGCCGCGTGATCCGGCATCAGGAAAGGCAGAGAGAAAAGGTTCAGTTCCGGAACCTGCGGTGACCAGTTGATGGTTGAGCCCACCGACATATCGATCAGGCCGGAACGCATCGCAGAGAACTCTTTGGTCTGATCACCGGAAACCAGCTGAGCGTTGCTGTAGATCTTCATGTTGATGCGCCCTTCAGAGCGCTCTTTAACCAGCTCAACCCACTTATCTGCGGCTTGACCCCAAGGGAAAGCAGAAGGCAGTACGGTAGAAACGGTATATTCTTTTTTGTATTCCGCCTGAGCGAAAGGGCTGATCAGCAGACAGGTCGCCAGTGCAGCCATCAGGGTACGACGTTTAATCATCTTCATGTCCAGGTTGTTAGCTTGCAGGATAGATTCGCTTTGGTTGCCAGCTGCTTAAGGGTATTGAGCTGTCAGTTAGCATGCGGCCTGCCGGTTGGTCAGCATAACCTTGTGGGTCGGGTTGCCACCGGACGTTATTTGGGTATCGATAAACCGCGCGTGTGATTATGGCGGGGTGATAAAGACTGCGCAAAAAGAAATATTTAAACGCTTGATGATTTAAAGAAAAATATCAGGCTAAAACGACCATCACCGACCAGATAATCAATAGGCCGGATGTCGATAATAAGCCTTGTCCGAATCAGAGGCTATTCAGTCAGGGGCTTAACCCTTGGCTGAAAGCGCCTCAAACAATGCTATAAACTGCCCTGTGAGTTTGTGCTTGGGTACATAATGCACAAGAGGTTTGCTCAACTGATGAGATTCGCGCATTTTAACCGAAGACATCAGGTGGACCGGGAGTACCGGATGGCCTTCAGCGACCAGCTCATTCACCAGCTGTTGCGGTAATTTGGCTTGGGGCTGCATCTGGTTGACGACGATACCTTCCACCTTAAGATCCGGATTGTGATCGGCTCGCATCTCGTCAATATTACTGAGTAATTGGCTCAGGGCCTGACGGGAGAAAGCGTCGCAGTCAAAGGGAATCAGGCAGCGTTCAGCGCCAATCAGTGCCGATCGGGAGAAAAAATTGAGCGCTGGCGGCGTATCGATAAAGATCTGGTCGTAAAGGTCAGCCTGCTCCAGCAGCATCTCTTTCAGCTTGTAGATTTTGTAGCGGGACTCCAGTTTGGCTTCCAGGGACTCCAGCTCACTGTGAGCGGGTAACAGATGCAGGTTTTCCCACTGAGTTGGCTGAATCAGTTGTTCCATCGGCTTGCGCTGAGAAGAGATCATCAGGCACTGTTCGAAGAAATCAAACAGGGTGTCATCCATCTCCTGCACTGTTTTTCCGGTGAGGTAATGACTGGAGTTGCCCTGGGGGTCAAGATCAATAACCAGCGTTTTCAGTCCCTGACTGGCACTGATTGCCGCAAGATTGCAGGTAATACTGGATTTACCAACGCCACCTTTCTGATTGAATATCACGCGGATCATAGACCTTCCCTCTGCTCTGATCGGTTTAGGTTAATACTAATGATTTAAGCTCGTTAAAGATTACGGCAGTGCAACATAAGCTTTGAGTGTATTCATTTTCCGGCAGCGGGTCGAGTCCGATTCCTCTGGAAAAAAGTGATACAGATACCGCTACGATATTGGATAGTTAAAGTCACAAAAACCTTCACAAATCCACGTTTGGCGGGTATTCAGCCATAGCCGCGCTGTTTGGTAAGTGATAACATTCTTCGCTTAATTTTTCAGGGCCGTGTTTCGTTTTAAACAGGGTTCTTCAGAGTTTGGCTTCCAGGTTGTATATCACCTTTTGGCCATCCCCAACGAGCTAGGCTATCACGTGACTTTTGGGTCATACGGGCTATCCAGTATCGTCGCAGCAGCATGAATTGCGACACCGTAATGAGGAGTGGGGCTTGTCACAGTTACCGGTAATTATTGGTTTTGGCGGCGTTAATGCTGCAGGACGAAGCTCAGGTTTTCAGAGCTTTCGACGCACCGTTTTAAACAGTCTTGATAATGGGCAACAGGCCCAAACGCTGGTTAGTCTTGCCTGCATGATGGGGCTGCTGACGGAAAATGCAGGGCAGTGGGTCACATCTGAAGGTGAAAGCCTTGATCTGAACACGGCTGCTGAACGTGTTCGTTCGCAGGTGCTGTACAACACCCTGATTCGTAAAACCCACCCTGATCTGTTTGATGTGGATGCGATACCTGCCAATACACGGCTCACCATCAAGCCTGATCAGGAAGCGATCAGCTTTACGCTGCGCCCCCGTCAGATGCCGGAAACCACACCGGATAACTGGCAGGTTGAGGCGCTGGAAAACGGTCACTACAAAATCACCATCACAGGGGATATCGAAGCCCTGATTCCTGATGGTCGTGAAGCGGGGGTTAAGGCCTCAGCGCAGATACCAACCGGTTTTAATCCGGGAAAATTCTACCGCTCGGTTCACCATCCGCGCGGTCTGCAGATGGCGGTATTTGCCGCCTCTGACATGCTGGGTAATACCGGTCTGGACTGGGATGCGGTGAAAGATATGCTGCGTCCGGATCAGATGGCGGTGTATGCCGGCAACTCTATCGGTCAGCTGGATCAGTATGGTTGGGGCGGTTTGCTGCAGAGCTTTGTTAACGGTAAGCGTGCCACCTCCAAGCAGATGCCTCTGGGCTACGGCCAGATGCCTGCGGACTTTATCAATGCTTATGTGTTGGGTAGCGTTGGCTCTACTGCCGGTCACCTGGGTGCCTGTGCGAGTTTTCTGTACAACCTGCAGGCAGCGGTAACGGATATCCGTCTGGGCCGTCGTCGCCTGGCGGTTGTCGGTACCAGTGATGCGCCGGTTACTCCTGAAGTGATTGAGGGTTTCCGTGTGATGGGTGCGCTGGCCGACGATGCCAGCCTGATGGCACTGGATGCACTGGAAAAACTGACCGATGCGGATTACCAGAAAGCCTGTCGGCCCTTTGCGGAAAACTGTGGCTTCACCATGGCTGAAGGTGCTCAGTATCTGATGCTGACCGACGATACGCTGGCGCTGGAGCTGGGTGCTCAGATCTTCGGTTCGGTACCGGAAGTGTTTGTGAATGCCGATGGCTTTAAAAAGTCTATCAGTGCACCGGGCATCGGTAACTATGTCACGCTGGCAAAATCTGCCGCACTGGTTCGCTCGGTGTTGGGTGAAGAATCTCTGCGTGAGCGCAGCTATGTTCATGCTCACGGTACCAGTACCCCGAAAAACCGCGTTACCGAATCCCATGTGCTGAACGAAGTCGCTAAAGCGTTTGATATTAAAAGCTGGCCTGTGGCTGCGATCAAATGCTATGTGGGCCACTCTCAGGGTACTGCTGCCGGTGATCAGACCATCAGTGCATTGGGCACCTGGGCGCATAAGATGATTCCGGGTATCGCGACAACCGATAAAATTGCCGATGACGTTCACCAGAGCAATCTGGAGTTCTCCCAGCAGGCGATTGATCTGTCTGACCGTCCGATGGATACCGCCTTTATCAACGCTAAAGGTTTCGGCGGTAACAACGCCACTGGTGTGATCTTCTCGCCGGAAGTGACGCTGCAGATGCTGGCTAAGAAACACGGTCAGGCTGCGATCAGCGCCTGGGAAGACAAGGTACAGCAGCAGAAAGCCCGCGCCGCTGAGTATCAGGCAGAAGTGGATGCTGGTCGCTTCACTGTGGTCTATCACTTTGGTGATCGTGACGTGCTGGAAGGCCCTGAACTGCAGATTACGGATCAGAAATTACACATTCCGGGTTACGCTCAGGATGTATCCCTTGAGCTTGATAATCCGTTTGGCGATATGAGCTGATCTTTAGCTCCGTTATCTGCAGCAAAAAAGCCCGCCTTTCAGTCACTGAAAGGCGGGCTTTTTAATGGCTGAGCTTTTATGGCGCGACGTTAGCAAAGAGCTGCCGGCTACCACACAGAGTGTGGAAGTCGGCAAATCGGCAATAATCAGTAATCAGCAATAAAGAGTGCGTCGATCACTTCTCTTGCCAGGATGTTGCCCAACTGCTTCGCGGCCAGATGCTGCGCACGGTCTTCCATACCTGAGACCCCTTTTGCCTCACGGTCAAACGCGCCCATAATGCGGTTTTTGCTGTCACGGATCTGCACCTGTGAACGGGCAAACACATAATGAGTGCGGTTCACCTCTTTGCTGCTCAGGGTTAGCGAGTAGGTCAGGCGCAGGTCGGCATCGGCATCACCGGAGGTTGTCAGGCGAAGGCCCAGCTTTGTCATCTCTTCCGCCAGCGAGGCGTCAAGAGCACGGGCTTCTGAGTTACCTGGAGATAGGGTGATCTTCAGTGAGCTGATCAGACTGTTCAGATCACGGCGTAACTCCACCAGATCCTCATCCAGTGCAAAACGACTGAAGCCCGTTTCAGCAACAAATTTCAGCTGATCCACCAACTTGTCCCGCTTGGCGAACAGTGCCAGCACTGGCATCGCTTCCCTTACCTGATCAATCTGACTGATCGGCTGACCATCGTTTGTCTCTGTTGCCGGTAGGGCTTTCTCTTCCAGTTCCAGATCGATAGCAGACAGTTGTTCTGCCAGTTTGGCTTCAGCGGCTCGCCGGTTCAGCTCTGCCAGTGTGTAATGGGTTTTCGTTTCCGGATTGACCCAGCTGTCACTCCAGCTGAGTCCCGGAAGTTCGATCGCAGGAATGCGGCTGCGAACTTTATCGTTAACTTGTTCGACAAAGCCGGTGGTTTTGCCGCCAGTCATCTGCAGTTGGGTCTCGCTGGTAAATTCGCTGCTGATCTGCACCTGCATCTGACGGATCAGGTCGGCACGGGCACGCTCTTTTGAGTTCTCAATAGCGTTGGATTCACTACCGGTATTATCGGCACTGCCAACACCATAAACGTAGCCGGATCGTTCCGGTAGTGTGTTCACCCAGGCGGGCATACCACTTTCTTTTTTCTCCGGTGCCGATGAGCAGCCGGTTAATACGGCTGCAGCAAACAGCAGAGACAGTAAGCCGGTTTGTTTTCCGGTGATCTGCTTAAAAGAAGCCAAGGTCTCTCTCCTGTGGAATCCCTGTACGGGCGGGTTGTTTGTTCGGGCTGCTTAATGGGGTCGCAGTGCTTAGCGGCTCATTTTTTTCTTGATCTTCTTCTGACCGTTCCACACTTCGCGGTTGGTAGTCATGTTGATCAGCTTCAAATCCACCTGATAGCTGGTTACGCGGGTATCATCCAGCTGATCAACAAAGCTGTTGATGCTGCCGGACAGGGCAAAGTTTGCACCGGTTTCCTGACCCATTTGCGCCTGGGTTTCAGAGGAGGCATTCAACTCCTGATCCCGGCGCTCATCGCGGATGTCGTCACGCTCATCACCGCTAACAACAAAGTCCACATCACCGGAGCGCAGCAGTTCGCGCTTGATGTCATTAATAAAGGTTTCGGATGGGATGTGCTCGCTGGTTTTATTACGGATGGTCTGAATCACAACCGTTGGACGGCGATCGTCACTCGTACTTAGCTTGTAGCGACTCAGCCATGGGAAGGTGAGCATATCCTGCATCATCTCTTTAGCCACCAGGCGGGAATCTTCATCGTTCCAGCGATCGGTCAGAGCGATCTCCTTATTCGCATCCACACGCTCAACGGACGGGCCGCCACAACCGGCCAGTAAAAGGGCACTTCCCATCAGGGCTGCCGCGCCCAGTTTAGCCATTATACGCATATTCTTTCTCCTTAAAGCTTGGATTGGTCACCGGGTTCGTCCCCGGTGACACTTAAGATTATTTTTTGAGTGTTCAGGATTAAATCGTTCGCTACGGTTAAACTTTTTTCAGTTAGTCCGCTTTTTTCTTAAACGGCAGAAACGTTCTCAGGGTCAGAATCTTCAACTCCCCGGCTTTCAGGTCGACAGTGTATTCCTGTCGGATTTTCTTCCCTTTAACGGAAACGCTGTTCAGTGTCACCGTATGTTGACCGGGTTCGAGCTGCAGGCGCTGTATACGGATATGATGGGGCAGGGACAACCAGTTGCGGGTATCGGCATTGGTCGTGCTTGCGGTCAGTAACTTGCCACCCAGAATACCCAGGGCTCCCATATCTTTTACCGCTTGCTGGGTCACCAGATTTCTCAGGGTTTCCCGGGCCATGGCGCTGTTCAGTTCCGCCTGAGCTTCCAGTACCTGCTGTAATAAACCCAGCATTGCCACGGAATCCGCTTTAATCATCGGTCGGCTGATCTTGCCTGCTGCGGTTGAAACACTGACCTTCGCCGACTTAAGTGGTGCATAGGGAATCGGATAATAAGGCACGGCGATGCGAACGCCACCATTACCCAGTACATAATCCAGACCGGTGTCTTCAACCAGCGGCCAGACCGGCTGCAGTGTTGTTGCCTGACTGTTGAATAATACACCTTCACTATTCAGGATAGAGCCGTCTGAAAAGTCGCGAACAATGTTATAAAAACCTTTATCGGCATACAGCAGATAGAACCAGGCGGCCTGTTCACGCTGATCCTGTTTACTGCCAACCGGAACAGGGCGTACGACCAGCTGACGACTGTCGCTGTTAATCATCAGGTGCATATTCAGCACCTTGCGTTGAGGTGACAGGTCAACATGCTGCAGAATCAGCAGTTCTGCTTTTTCCGGCTGATAAGTATAGGCTGCCACAGCACCACTGTCGGTAACGGCACCGGATGCTGAAGCGACAAGCTCACCCGCTTCGGTCCTGTCATTATCGCTATTAGCCCTGAGCTTCTTAGCACCTGAGTCTGATGGGGCCGTCGTCTGATTCAGTTTTTTGCTTTTGACCAACTGCCGCCAGCGGTCTTCGTAACCGCCTGCTTTTTGCATGACCCGCACTACATCGCTCCAGGCCTGACGTATCATGGTCTGATCCAGTCCATATTGCTTGGCATAGCCTTCTTCATACAGGGTGGCAGACCGCTGATAACTGATGCGGGCGTTATCGAGTTCACCATACTGTTCGTAGAGTGCGCCCATGACATAATGCGCGAAGGCCTGGTCGCGGAATTTCAGTTCATCGGGGTTGATCGGGTCACCATTGAGCTGTCGGAACACCTTGGCGATCTTGCTAAAGAGCTTTTCCTGCTCTGATTTTGCCTGACTGTAATCACCGGTTTTAAACACATTCTCATCCAGCAGAATCTGAATGCGTCGGTTCTCTACCCGGGCGCTGTCGAGTAGCTGATCCTGTTTGCTACCGGCTTTTTGCTGTTGGGCCAGCATCAGATAGTTGAGCATCTTAGTGTAATGCAGATAGATGCGTTCGTAGAGCTGGCCTTTGTAGGAGGCATTGCCCGGATGAGTCATGGCTGAAGCCAGCCAGTCTGCAGCACTGATCCGGTAGAGGGTATCTGAGATGCGGTAAGCTTTTTCCAGCAGCGTATTGCTGTCCTGATAACGGCCATCGAGGTGGGCAATCATGCCCCGCTCAAGGAAATAAAGCAGGCGATCACTGCCTTTGGGGGATAGGGTTTCTTTAGCGACTTTATCCGCTGCGGCATAGTTTTGGGTGCGAACATCATCCAGGACAGCCTGAACACTGTCACCATAGGTGCTGCAGCCAGCCAGTAAACCAAAAAGCGCCAGTGCCAGCAGATGTTTAACCGTTAGTAAAGAAAACCCCATCATATGGTAGTAGGTGAATTTTAAGCGGTTAAACAACGTCGATATTCCTTCTGTCAGCACGATGTTTCGGTGGCTCCGGGCAACCCGACAAAGTAGTAGAAAATAAACTTTAATAGCAAAATAGTTTAGCCCGCTTATGGGGCAGGCAAAAGTCTGATGAGCGGTCAATTACGACTACTTTGACTTGGCGTTCTTCTGCTTTTGTGGAGCCTGCGCTATTTCTGACCAAGAAAGCGGCGAAAGTCTGTCATCCATTGCAGGCGCAGCGGTTCCGTCTCGTTCACCATATGGTGACGCATACCGGGATACCGACAGACGTCTGCATTGGGGAGTTTTTTTTGCAGGGTGGCCAGATTATTTTGCCAGTCAACAGTGAGATCCTCTTCCCCCTGAAGAATCAGGCAGTTTGCCGAAACAGGATCAGCGACTTCAATCGCCGGAATCCAGCGGGAAAGCGCCCGAACCCAGTCGACCGCAAGATAGTTGTATTGCAGCGGTTCTTCTTTAAGAAATCGCAGAAAATTGTCATCGTGACTGTTTTTAGAGAAACGGCGTTTTAGTCGGTTCATAAAAGGCGATAACAGATAGAAGCTGATAAGGCCTTGCGTCCAGCTCCAGGGCTTGATCAAAGGTGCCATCAGCACGGCTTTTTCAATCGCAAATTCTTCTTTAAACGGACTGCGTAGAAGCCAGTCGATAATGACGGCACCACCGGTACTCTGCCCCACCAGATTCAAAGGTTTTGTCCGTTGCTGAGCACTGATTTGCAGTACCTGCCAGAGCGCCCGGCTATATTCATCAAAGGAGATAATTGAAGCCCGTGGCCCGGATGACAGGCCGTGGCCGGGAAGGTCCACAGCAACGACCTCGTAGCCTTCTTCCAGCAGAAAGCGTATCAGGTGGGTATAAAGGCCGATATGGTCGTAGTAGCCGTGTAGCAGGTAGAAACACCCTTGTGCGCGTTGGCTCTCTTCAAGCCTGGGAATGAAGGTTTGGTAGACCACCTCGTAATTGTCTGAGCGTACACAACCCCAAAGATGTTGCGCTGACGGTAATCGGTTTAAGCCGTAAAAGCTGCTGTAGGTTTGTTTAATCCCGTCAATAACCGCTTTTTCAGGTGCTACCTCCGCCAGTAAGCTTTTGCGCAGATTACTGGCATCAAAAGGGTCAGCATTCAGTTTTTTTGCGGTCATGATTGAGCGGTTTTCCTGGATCAGTTGGTAGTTCGTTAACATCGGGCTAAAGCATCCTACCTCAGATACCGGGGTTATAAAAAACTCCTATGAAAAAAACGTCATCAGAACGGGGATGTTTTGTGACCTATCCGTCGCAATGATGTTATTCATTAGGCGTACACCTAGGGACAAATGCCGCCACTTTCAGGTATCTTTACGGGTCACTGTATGACCTGCGTCATACATTACTCCACTGAAAGACGGCACATCGGACAGACGGAGTTCCCCTAACAGGCGGCCAAAAAAGCCTGACAGGAATAACAAAGGAATCCCGCTTTACCCACGGCACATGGGTCAGCAATCGATTCCTGCTAATGACAGCACCTTTTTAGGTCCTCATTGACCTTTTTAGGCACAACTATAGATAGTAGAGGCACTTTCCATGACTGAACGCGTTCAGATTGGCAACTTAAGTGTTGCAAAAACGCTTTACGATTTTATCAACAACGATGCAGCACCCGGCACAGGTGTTGATGTTGAGCAGTTCTGGGCTCAGTTTGACGCTATCGTCCATGATCTGGCACCGCGTAATCGTGAACTGCTGGAAAAACGCGAACAGCTTCAGGCGCAAATTGATGAATGGCACCGCGCCCGTAAAGGCCAGGCCTTCGACCTGAGCGAATACAAATCCTTCCTGAGCGAGATCGGTTATCTGCTGCCGGAAGGTGAAGACTTCTCCGTGACGACCGCAAACGTCGATCCGGAAATGGCGACTATGGCGGGTCCTCAGCTGGTTGTACCTGTGATGAACGCTCGTTTCGCTCTGAACGCGGCTAACGCTCGCTGGGGCAGCCTGTACGATGCCCTGTACGGCACCGATGCGATCTCTGAAGAGGGTGGAGCGGAAAAAGGCACCTCTTACAACCCGGTGCGGGGCGCAAAAGTGATTGAATTTGCCCGTAACTTCCTGAACGAAGCAGCGCCTCTGGCTTCCGGCGACCACACTCAGGCAACCCTGTACGCGGTTAAAGATGGCGCACTGGTTGTGACTCTGAAAGACGGTTCTGAAACCGGTCTGGCTAAACCTGAGCAGTTTGTTGGCTTTAACGGTGCCGCTGATGCACCTGAGTCTGTACTGCTGGTGAACAACGGCATGCACTTTGAGATTCAGGTTGACCGTACTCACCTGATCGGTAAAGACGACGCGGCTGGCGTTAAAGACGTGGTGATGGAGTCTGCTCTGACCACCATTATGGATTGCGAAGACTCCGTTGCTGCCGTAGATGCAGACGACAAGGTTGTGGTTTACCGCAACTGGCTGGGTCTGATGAAAGGCGACCTGACCGAAGAAGTGACCAAAGGTGGTAAAACCTTTACCCGCCGCATTAACGGTGACCGCGAGTACACCGGTAAAGACGGTTCTCCGATTGCACTGAAAGGCCGCAGCCTGATGTTCGTGCGTAACGTTGGCCACCTGATGACCAACAACGCCATTCTGGACAAAGACGGTAACGAAGTACCGGAAGGTATCATCGACGGTATGTGCACCTCTCTGATCGCTCTGCACGATCTGAAAGGTCTGGGTCAGTTCAGCAACACCACCACAGGTTCCATGTACATCGTTAAGCCTAAGATGCACGGTCCTGAAGAAGTGGCCTTTGCTAACGAACTGTTTGGCCGCATCGAAGACGCACTGGGTCTGGAGCGCTTCACTCTGAAAATGGGCATCATGGACGAAGAACGTCGTACCACAGTGAACCTGAAAGAGTGTATCCGCGCTGCCAAAGACCGTACCGTATTTATCAACACCGGCTTCCTTGACCGTACCGGTGACGAGATTCACACCTCTATGGAAGCAGGCCCGATGATCCGCAAAGGTGACATGAAAGCGGCTGCCTGGATCGGTGCTTACGAAAACTGGAACGTGGACGTAGGTCTGGAATGTGGTCTGAGCGGTAAAGCACAGATCGGTAAAGGTATGTGGCCGATCCCTGATCAGATGGCGAACATGCTGGAAGTTAAGATCGGCCACCCAATGTCCGGTGCCAACACCGCATGGGTTCCGTCTCCGACTGCAGCAACTCTGCACGCACTGCACTACCACAAGGTTGACGTTTTTGCCCGTCAGGGTGAGATCAAAGTCCGTGGCCGCGCGAATCTGGACGACATTCTGACCGTACCGGTTGAGCCAAACCCAAGCTGGTCTGCAGAAGAGATTCAGCAGGAGCTGGACAACAACGCACAGGGTATCCTGGGCTACGTTGTACGCTGGGTTGATCAGGGCGTTGGCTGCTCCAAGGTTCCGGATATCAACGATGTAGGCCTGATGGAAGACCGCGCAACTCTGCGTATCTCCAGCCAGCACATCGCTAACTGGCTGCATCACGGTATCTGCTCTGAAGAGCAGGTGATGGAGACTATGAAGCGCATGGCGGGTGTTGTAGATCGTCAGAATGCTAACGATCCGACCTATACAGCAATGGCACCTAACTTCGATGGCGTTGCTTTCGAAGCGGCCTGCAAACTGGTATTTGAAGGCACCAAGCAGCCAAGTGGTTACACCGAACCCCTGCTGCATGCTTGCCGTCTGAAGCTGAAAGCACAGCAGGCTTAATCGCCGGTTAGACGCTTAACGCTGACAAAGCCCCGATCTCAATGAGGTCGGGGCTTTTTGGTTTATAGGAGAGCGTCGGAAGGCGCGCCCACGGCGCTTTTCCAACCTCGTTTATTTGGCTGTGGCGTCCGGACAATAAAAAAGCGATAACACTGGCGTGTTATCGCTTTTTTGTACCGGTTTTTCAGTTGTCAGACTTAACGCTTAACGGCCTTAAGGCTCGCGCGTAGTTTTTCTGCATTGGTAAAGGTTTTGCTACCGGACTGGTACTGCACGGTGAGTACACCGGTTTTATCATCAGCGATCTTTTGTAGCAGCTGGCGCAGGTCGTCAGTCGTCAGGCTTTTAACGGCTTCTGCCAGGCGCTCTCGGCGGTCAAAGTGAGTCTTATCCATTGCCATCTCCCGCCACAGACGCTGAGCACGCTCCCGCAGACGGTCGTCACTGTCGAGTATCTTCGCCAGCAGGCCTGCTTTCTGCTCGGTGAATTCCTGTTCGCTGATATCGGCAAAAGCCTGGGTAAAGTTAGCCATAAACCCATCGCTCAGAGACTGAATCTGCTCCGGTGTATGGCTGGGTGACTGCACCAGCAGGCTCAGCCCCGGTACTTTTAGGGTCGGGTGATAGCTGGCAAAGACCACATAGCCCAACTGCTGCTGAGTGCGCATCTCATGGTAATAAGGGCTTTGCAGAATATGGGCCAGTAGCATCCAGCGTGCCTGAGAGGCATAGCTGTCAGCGCCATCGCTGGTGGCTGGCTGATAGTATTTCAGCCAGGCGTTGTCGTTATGGCTCAGTTCCGGCTGGTGTTGCAGGTTTTTACCTTCAAGGCTCATCTCGGTAAGACGTGGAACCTGTTGTTCGGTCAGCACGGGTTTCAGAGTGGCTGTTACCAACTGTAGATTCTGCTTGGCTTCTGCTTCTGTCATATTGCCAACGATCATCGCTTCAAGATGCAGTTCTGACAGGAAGCGGCTGCGGAACTGCTCCAGGTCTTGGGCCGTCAGGGGCTCGATAGCTGCCAGCAGCTGTTTTTCATTCCAGCCCGGCTGCATCAGTACGGAACTGACTTCACCAATAATCTGGCGGTACAGAGGCGCTTTGTCGGCATTTTGCCAGCGCTTGATCAGGCTCTGTTTCACCAGTGCGAAGCGCTCTTCCGTAATGCTGGCTTCAGTGAGGGTGCTCAAAAGCTCTTTTAGCAGTACATCCTGCTTGTCGTCATAACCACCCAGCTGGAAGGTGATGCCGCGCACATGTTTGTAAACCGTGTAATCAAGACCTGCAAGACTTGCCGGATAGGCAAACTCGTTACTGGCTTCATTCAGCCAGCTGGCCAGCAGCTGAGTCAGAGCTGCTGTCTCGGCGGATTCGATACTTACCGGTGACTGCAGGCTGAAATACTGCTGAGCTTTTGGCGTATTGAACTCGTTATCAGCTTTGTACCAGAGGGTTGTGGTCTCTGTATTGCTTATATTGACGGGTTTATCCATGGTGCTCAGGCCAGCCTTCATTCCCAATGTATCGGCAATAAAGGGGTTGGCCCCCGGCAGACGAAAGTGTTCCGTTGATAAGGGCGCTACCTTCTGGCTGTCGAAGGTGTTGAGGCTGTAACGACCTTCAAACCATGGGGAGAACTGGTCGGTTGAAGCATCCGGGCTGATTCGGGTCAGTAGCAGGTTGTCTGGTGTCAGGTAGCCCAGATACTGATGAATCAGGCGGGGGGCAAATGTTTCCATGGCATAAGGCGCATGCAGCACTTGTTGGACCGGATACCGCGGCATATTAAAGGCCAGTCCACTGACAAAATGGATTGGCGAGCTGGCTTCCATAAAGTTGAACGCTTGCTCAGACAGGGCTTTTTGCTCATCAAAACGCCATTGCTCAACCCCTTTTTCCTGCAGCAGATTGATATAGCCGAAAACCGCATTGGTTACGGCATCGCTGTTCTGGAAGCCCGTTTCTGTCAGGTTTATCGTGATGGAGAAGAGAGACTCTTCGCCTGTGCTGATACCACTTCCAGCGGACAAACCGGTAGCCCAGCCCTGAGCCTTGAGATAAGACAGCAGACTGCCTTCGCCTTCGTGGCCGATCAGACTGGCCAGATAAGATGCTGGTTTTTTACGAAAATATTGTGCGGGATCGGGTAGTGGAAACTGAAGCTTCAGTGCATGACGTGCCTGTAGGGGTTTGATATCCAGCTGAATGGGCAGGCTGCCCTCGGTAAACAGAGGTTTATCAACATTGAAGGCGTCGGCATTGTGATTCTCCACCGCTGCAAATTTGCTCCGAGCCATCGTTTCCAGTTCATTCAGTGAATTATTACCCAGAATAACCAGGGACATACGATTGGCTGAATAGTATTTACGATAGAACGCCATCATGGCATCGCGAGCGCTGATCTCTTTATCGGCTAGTGTTTTAAGGCTGCCGGTACTGAAGCGGCTGTACGGGTGATCCGGGTTTAATGCTTGTTTCAGGATATCAAACTGTTTTCGGCCGTCATCCCGCAGCTTAGATTGGTATTCCGAATGCACCGCATTCTTTTCGCGCTTAACGTAGGCTTCTGTAAACAGAGGGGCAATAAAGAACTGGGCGAAGCGGTCAAGGCTTGGCTCAAGATATTTACTATCGACTTCAAAGAAATAGTTGGTGTCTTTATATGAGGTGAAGGCGTTATGGCTGCCACCGTGCTTTCCGATATAGCTCTGATATTCACCGGCTTCAGGATATTTCTCGGTGCCCAGGAACAGCATGTGTTCCAGAAAGTGAGCAAGGCCGGCAAAGTTTTCCGGGTCCTGACCGCTACCGATTGCCACGTTCATGGCTGCTGCCGCTTTGTCGGCTTTGGGATCAGAAACCAAAATGACGCTCAGCTGGTTGTCCAGTGTCAGAGTGCGGTAGCTACGCTGATCGTTCTGGCTGGAAATTAATGGTTGAGATGCATCTGTTTGTGCACTGGTGGGGCTGGTGTCGGTCGTGCTTTGTAAAGACATAGGGTTGCAGGCCGTTAGCAAAAGTGAAGAGATCAGGGTGCAGCTGAGCCAAAAGTTTTTGGGGCGCTGAAACAGATTCAATGATTGTTTAAAGCGTGTTGATGACATGAGTTACTCGCTTTTGTCCAAGCGGAATGTCCGCCGTGATCGGTGACAGATACAATTAAGTCCTTTTATTGACCCCGATGGTGGGGGCTGGTTCGCAGAAGATCAAGATACGTGCATCTGGCTCTTTGTTCGGACTGTTACGGAAATTAAGACTCATTGGTGTAGCGGAAGCGGTGTCCGCTTGGCTCAGAGACAATTCTAGAGCGGTTCGCGGGATTGTTGACCAGCGGTGCAACAGGGTAATAGTCAAGATAGTCGTTCTCTGCTGCAACCAGATAGGGAGCGGGGTCTGTCGCAGGGTTTAACCAGTTGTCGGCTTCTTCTCTGGGGATAATGATCGGCATGCGTGCCGCGATATTACCGATCATCTGGTTACTGGGCAGCGTTAGTAGTGCAAACGTATCGTAACCGGTGGCGGCTGATGTGGCGTAGCGTGTCATGATGCCCGCCAAAAGGAACGTACGGTTCTCAGGTCTACGAATTGCAAAGGGTCTCTTGTGGCGGGTGTATTGCTGCCATTCGTAGTATCCGGAGACAGGAACCAGGCACCGGGTTTTCAGTGCATCCTTAAACATCGCTTTCTCATCCAGAGATTCGACCCGCGCAGAGTAAGGGCTGTTATCCAATACCGTTAACCATTGGGGGCTATAACCCCAATAACCTTCACAAAGTTCTTTATCCACAACCCCTTGCTTAATAATGCTGACAAAGCCCTTAGGGGGAAGGTTGTAACTGGTAATCAGTGGCTGCCTCACCATCAAAGGTTTGTTTAACAGTGTTTCAGTATTAAAGGGAGTGACAATCAGACGACCGGGCATCAGGTACTCACCTTATTGCGGCCGCCATGCTTGGCACGATAAAGGGCGTCATCCGCAGCTTTCACTACCTGTTCTGGTGTCTTATTAGCCCCTTCCCGTTGGGATACGCCGATACTGATGGTCACGGAAACGGTAGAGCTATCCTGTTTGGCATTTTTGCCTCGCTTGTTCTTTCCTGTCTGGTCGTCTTTTGGCCGGTTATCATCACGGATCTTCATCGCATAGTTCGCAATGGTTTCTCTTACGGTTTCAAGGTGAGGCAGGGCGTATTGGACATCACGATTCGGAAAAAGAATTGTGAACTCTTCACCACCATAGCGGAACGCTTTGCCGCCACCGGTTACCCGGCGGATTTTGGCGGCAACCATCTTCAGTACCTGGTCACCAATATCGTGCCCATAGGTGTCGTTAAACTTCTTAAAGTGATCCACATCCATCATCGCAATGGTGTAGTTACGGCCCAGTTTGGCCAGTTGCTCATTGAGGGCGCGGCGTCCCGGGAGGCCGGTCAGGTCATCCTTAAAGGCCATGTTGAAGGTTTCATGAATAATCGCGCCGACAAGAAGCAGACCCGCAAGGAACATAAAGACCGAGAGATAGCCCGGAACCAGAAGTTGCTGACTAACAATAAACAGAATAATAAGTGCTGAGAACAGAGCAGCATTAATCGTCGAAGGTTGCCAGAGCATCAGGCCGGTCATCGCTAAAAAAGAGAGAATGAAAATGTAGTAAGCGATTGGGGAGATATTGGCCCAGTCGGGATGCAGGGCAGGCCATAGCATCTGCGTCATAAAATACAGTGTAGGTTGATGCTGGTATTCGCAAACCAACCATATTGCGAATACTTGTGCACCCAAAACCATCAGCTTGGTGGGCAGATCCGTGACCATTGACCCTTTTTCCTGCCAAAAGGCAAACAGCACAATATTAAGGGGGCCGAGAATCGTCACGGCATTAAATACCATCTCGATACTGAACTTGCTCCAGCTTTGACCAACGGTGCTGAGCAAGGTGGTAAAGCTCCAGTAAGCAGTTACCAGTGCCAAAAGCGTCATTAATACCCGAAGACGGCCATAGACCAAACAAAGAGTCGCTGCAGCAGTAAATACAATATAAGGGGCCAGAGAGATAAGGTCTCTGACCGTTGGCGAGAAAGCGCTGTAGCCAAAATGGGCTACCGGAATGGTGATCAACAGAAGCAATAAAGGAACAAGCGCTGATTCTTTCAGCTTTAACAGAATACGATTCACAACAACCTCACTGTTAACCGGAGTAGCTAGATTAAAAGCTCAGCTCCGGAAAGCAAGCTCCATAACATGAAGTTTTGTTACCTCGTTGGTCTGGATCGCATCAATTTGAAATTATTGAACTTTTTTCAATCTTTTTTCACTTTAGGGCTTGTACTGCCCCATTTTGTGCGTATAATTCGCCCTCGTTGTCACGGAGCAAGTCTCCCGATGACCGTT